>JADJPK010000008.1:300000-503274 GCA_016713305.1 Betaproteobacteria bacterium | reverse complement strand
AGCGCACCCGTGACGGCTCCCAGCAGCATGGCCACGATGATGTAGGAACGGGGAAACAACCGCTTGAAGGCCACGGCGGAAACCAGCGTCACGCCGCTTATCGCGGCCGCGTACGGATTCACGATGTCGTTCCACGATGCCACCACAACGTAGAACTTCTCGTAGAAGAACTGCATCGACAGGCCCGAGACGCCCAGCGAACCCTCGAGCGCGGATGTGATGAGAAGCACCCCCACGCCGATCTTGATGCCACCGATCGCGGCCGGGCTGAGGAACCGGAAGACCGCGGCCCCACGCAACAGCCAGAACGCAAGCTGCAGCACGCCGACCATGAGACTCAGCAGCAGGACGTAGTCGGTGTAGAGGGGGCTGCCTCGTCCCGCGTGAGGCATGACCGCCAGACTCATGAGGATCGACAACGCGGTATTGGGACCGCCCACCATCGCGGAGTTTCCGAACAGGCTCGATACAAGCGCCACGAACACTGCACAGTACAGGCCGTATTCCGGAGCGAGTCCGACCACGTAGGCGAACGTGATCGCCTGAGGGATGACCAGGATCGCGCCGGCGATTCCGGAACCGAATTCACGCCGCTTGTCCGCATGTGCCCACCACGACACATCCGGCAGCGCCTCGCGGACCAGGGAAGGCAGGATACGCACCCGGCTCACGATCGGGCCCGCAGGCGGACTCGGGCCGATGGTCCTGAGCGTCGCACCCTCAGCGTCCGCTCCCTGTTCCGCCGCGGAACCACTGAACCACGCGTTCCGCCAGCTTCTTCAGCCGTCCCTCGCGGGGATCGAATGGACGCAACTGGAGATGAAGGAAGGCCGCCACGTCGAGCGCTTCCTGCTGCGTGAGCGATCGCCCCGCCCCGAGCGGCATGTTGGCCCAGATGAATGCGGCCGCCTTTTCGATGTTGTTCATGCCTGCACCAGCGCTGTACGACTCCGGACCCCACACGGGCGGCACGGTGGAGGAGCCACGCCCCTCCGGCCCGTGGCAAGCCGCGCAAGCGCGCTTGTAGACCGTCTCTCCCATGGCGGGATTGGGATCCTGGTCGGTGTCCGTGAGCGTGGGCACGCCCCAGCTGCGGGGGGGCTTGCCGATCACCTCGCCCTCCGACAGATAGTTCACATAGGCGGCGACTGCGAGCACTTCGGGCGCGTCCGCGGGAGGCATCACGCCGTTATGACTATAGAGAAAGCATTCCCGGATGCGCAGGCCGATTCCGTTGCGCACGCCGTTCTTGGCCCTCCAGCGCGGGTACAGACCCGCCACGTTGAGCGGGAAGGCATCGGGTGCCGTGCCCCCGGCGAGATGGCAGTTCGTGCAACTGAGCCGGTTGCCGGAGTACCGGGGCGCGTAACGGGGCGTGTCCATCACGATGTTGTACCCGAATACGACATTGCTCTCGTAGTCGTCGAGCACGCCCCGGGCTTTCAGTTCGTCGATGGAGGGTCGCGCGCAGGCAACCGCGCTCATGAGCGCGGTTGCCACCGTGAGGAGAACGCGTCCGATCAGGCTCGGGCGATGCATGTGAATGAAGGAAGGCAGGACGACCGGGCCGGTGCTTGCGTGCAACTGCGGATGCCGCGACCGTCGGCGCCTCGCGACCACACGCGAAGCGCCGAACCCATCGTCAACCGGCGAACATGTAGGTGAAACCCCTGGCCTGCGCTGCGTGGCAGGCGAACACGCCGGAGGGAAGGACCTTGATGCCCGGGTGCAACGCGTCCATCCACTCCTGTTTCACGGCAGCCGGCTCCAGTCCCATCTTCTTCGCGATCATCATGCTGCGGAACGTCAGCGCCAGATCGCACGCAGCGACCCGGACGCCGGCGTCAATCAACCTGGACAATGCCGCTTCCTGGAAGGGCAACGCGCCCGGCTTGAGGTAATAGGGATTGCGGACAGCAGGTGCCTTGGTTTCGGGATCGTCGATCTTGAACACCTCGCCCAGCTTGTATTTCGCCCAGACCGCATCGCCAAGAGCGAGCGGAATCGTATCGTGCCGGATCACCAGCACGGCCCCCACGTCGGCAGGCGATACACCGAGGCCTGCCGGGGTGCTGATCAGAAAAGCGAGGGTATAGATGAGCCCCATGCCGTGGTTGAGCTCTGGCCAGTCCGTCACCTGGTGATGCTTACCCGGCACACTCTCGAACCAGCGGGCGATATCCGCCGCCAGCTCGGTAGAGGCCTCGGCGGCATGAACCGCGGAACTGGCCACCGGCAGCGTGGCACCGAGTCCGGCGGCGGCAGCGGCGGCCAGCGTCAGGAACTCGCGTCGATTCTCGGGAAACGGTGTCTCTTTCATGCTGTGCTCCTCCTCTGGTTGGCGGGCGTGGCCTTCGCGCACTGCGGCGAATGGTACCAAAGGGCCTGACGCCAAGAAGGCGCAGCGACGTTGCGTCGAATTTCTTGACAGCATGCAACGCCCCGCCACAGGGTCCGGAGTGTCGCGGGACCGAGTCGCGAGCGGAGCCGTCGACGCCTCCAGGGCTAGGCGTGATAGTTGCTGTCACTCACTGCATACGCCAAGGACGATCTGGCGCTGCCAGATCCATCTACAAGGGAGACCCGGAATGTCGAAGCAGAAGCAGAGCAGACTCAACGCAATGCTGGGCGGCGCCCTGTGCGCCGGGGCGATGCTGACCCAACCCGTCTCGGCGGCGATCGTGACGGGGCATTACGAGGGTCCCATCATCGCGAGCAACTTTCCCGGGGTCCCCTCCAACTCGGCAATTCTCGAACTCGATTTCTCCTACGACGATGCAGCCGTGCCCGACAACAACGCGGGTGGCATCGCCGACTACACTACTTTCCTCCAGAGTCTCACTGTAACGATCGGTTCGAATGCCTGGAACTGGGACTCCGCCAACGGATCGGCGTGGTTGAACCTCTACGACAATTATTCGGGCATGAACGGACAGGACGCGATGTTCCTGTATGCCGAGACGTTCAACGGGCCCGAACTCGTGCCGGGTGCCCATGATTACGTGTTCTCGCTGTCCATGTACGACTTCGAGCCCTTCGGAGGCCCGGACGCCTTGACCGCGCCCGCGCCGCTGCCCGCCACGGTGCCGGATCCCGGCCAGTTTCAGCCGGCGCCTGCCTATCAGAACGGTATGAACTTCTCGTTCCTCGTGGGTGACCCCGAACTGGGCGACCGATATGCGGTCGTCACGGATGAAGTGACCACCGCGGTGCCTGAACCGTCCACCTATCTTCTGATCCTTGCGGGACTGGGCATTGTCGCTGGAGCGAGCCGCAGGGTCGCACGCAACCACTGACGATCCAGCTGCCAGTACCCCCCTCCAGGAACGCCCGCCTGCGCATCGTCGCGGCGGGTGTTGCCGTTCGTGCATCTCAGGGATGTGAGGAATCTCCGGACAGCATGCGTTCCACGTACCGGGCGATCAGATCCACCTCCAGATTCACCCGTGATCCCGTCTCGAGGTCGCCGAGATTGGTGACCGCCAGCGTGTGTGGAATGAGATTCACGCTGAAGCAGTCGTCTCCCACCCGATTGACCGTGAGACTCACACCGTTCACGGTGATCGAGCCCTTGCGCGCAACGTAACGCGCGAGTTCTCCAGGAACCCGGAATTCGAGCTTGCGGTTGTCCGCGAGCGATTCCACGTTCACTACTTCGCCTACCCCGTCCACGTGACCGGTCACGAGGTGACCGCCCAGGCGGTCATTCGCCCGCAACGCCTTTTCCAGGTTGAGCCGCTCTCCCGGCCGGAAGCCCACGGTGCAGTCGAGCGTCTCCCTCGACACGTCGACTTCGAACCCGGAGCCATCGAGCGCCACGACCGTAAGGCAACAACCATTGACGGCGATGCTGTCGCCGAGCATCGCGTCTCCGAGATCCAGGGTCGGCGCGTCGATCCTGACGCGCGCGCCAAGTCCGCTAGGTATGAAGCGGTCTATCCTGCCGATGGCCTGCACGATTCCGGTGAACATGATCTGGGGAAGCTCCGGTTTCCGATTGACGGTCCCTTCGATGCACGCGGCGCGTACATCAGGCGGGCCTGGCCTAGGTTGAATGGGATGAACGGCGACGAGGCCGCGCGATGATCCTCAGGTCGTCGCCAAAGCGTGAAATGTCGCGCACATCCAGTTGCGGCATGTCGTCGACGAGTTCTCCGGGCGCCAGCCTGAGCATTCCACGCGCCGCATCGCCCAGCAGCCGCGGCGCCTGGTACAGCACGAGTTCATCCACGACGCCGGCTGCCCACAGCGCGCTGTGCAGGTTGATGCCGGCCTCGCCCAGCACCTCGTTTACCTGCCGCTCTCCCAGACGCTGCATGAGCGACGGCAGATCCACCTTGCCGGTGGAGTCCGGCAGGACCCAGACCTCCGCGTTCCGCTCGGCGAGCTGTGCGACCTTCTCGGCATCGTCCGTGGCAGTCGCGACGATGAGACTGCCGCCGTCCAGGATCTTGGCATCGAGCGGAATGCGCAGACGGCTGTCCACCACCAGCCTCACCGGCTGGCGTTGCACCGGAACATCGCGCACGGTGAGCCTCGGATCGTCGTCACGCAAGGTGCCGATCCCGGTCATCACCACGCATGAGCGTGCCCGCCAGGCGTGACCGTCACGGCGCGCCTCGGGCCCGGTGATCCACTGACTCGCGCCGTTGGGCAGGGCAGTCTTGCCATCCAGGCTCGCGGCGATCTTCACGCGGAGCCAGGGCCGTCCCCGGGTCATCCGCGCCACGAAACCGATGTTGAGTTCGCGCGCCTCGTCCTCCAGCAGACCACAGTCGGTCTCCATGCCGGCTTCCCTGAGCCGGGCCAGACCCTGGCCCCGTACCCTGGGATTGGGGTCTTCCATGGCGGCAACCACACGCCGCACACCGGCGCGGATCAGCGCGTCTGCGCAGGGAGGCGTCCGTCCATGATGGCTGCACGGCTCGAGCGAAACATAGGCGGTGGCCCCCGCCGCTCGGTCTCCGGCAGCCGCGAGCGCATGCACTTCCGCGTGAGGTTCGCCCGTCCGCGCGTGCCAGCCCTCGCCCACCGTCGCACCGTCGCGCACGAGCACGCACCCGACCCGCGGATTGGGGGAGGTGGTATTCATGCCGAGCGCCGCGAGTTCCAGCGCCCGTGCCATGTGACCCCGGTCGTCGTACGTGAAACTCATGAACGGAGCGTCGTGCGTCTGCGCCGCGGGACCGGCTTGGCGACTTCTTCGATCGCATCGCGAAAGTCGTCCACGTCCTGGAAGCTGCGATAGACGGATGCGAAGCGGATGTAGGCCACCTTGTCGAGCTTGTACAGTTCCTTCATGACCATCTGTCCCACGGCCCGCGAGGCAATCTCCCGCTCGCCCAGCGCCAGCAACCGCTGCGTGATCCGCTGAATCGCGGCGTCGACCTGCTCGGTAGGAACCGGACGCTTGTGCAAGGCCCGCGTGAAGCTCGTGCGCAGCTTGCGCTCATCGAACTCCGCCCGGCTGCCGCTGGTCTTCACGATCTGCGGCATCCGCAGTTCGACACGCTCGAAGGTGGTGAATCGCTTGTCGCATGCCAGGCAGCGCCGGCGGCGGCGGACGCTGTCGGCATCCTCGCTTACCCGCGAATCCACCACCTGCGTATCCAGATGGCCACAGAACGGGCACTTCATGGAATTTCGGGCACAGTACTCCGGCCCTCACGCGCAATCAGCGAACGAGCGTTCTGCACTTCTGCTTTCCTGGCGGCGGCATCACCCTGGGGAGCCGGTGCTCAGCGGCTGCGGCCCGCCGACGATTCGTAGACGGGAAACTTCGCGCACATCGCCTTCACGTCATCCGCGACCCGGGCAATCACGGCGTCGTCCTGCGGAGCGTCGAGGACGTCGGCGACGAGATTGGCGAGCCGTTCGGCTTCCAGTTCCCTGAAGCCTCGCGTCGTCATGGCAGGCGAGCCGATCCGGATGCCGGAGGTCACGAACGGCTTCTCCGGATCGTTCGGTATGGCATTCTTGTTGACGGTGATGTGGGCCCGGCCCAGCGCGGCTTCGGCATCCTTGCCGGTGATCTTCTTGGCGCGCAGGTCCAGCAGGAACATGTGACTTTCCGTGCGGCCGGACACGATGCGCAACCCCCGCTCCGCCAGCACCTTCGCGAGCACCATGGCATTGTCCATCACCTGGGTCTGGTACTGCCTGAAGGCCGGGGTCATCGCCTCCTTGAATGCGACCGCCTTGGCTGCGATCACGTGCATGAGAGGCCCGCCCTGGATCCCGGGAAAGATCGCGGAATTGATGATCTTCTCGTGCTCTGCGCCCGCCAGGATGATGCCGCCCCGTGGCCCGCGAAGCGTCTTGTGCGTGGTGCTCGTGACGAAGTGGGCGATGCCGACCGGGTTGGGGTACAGCCCTGCCGCCACCAGACCGGCGTAGTGCGCCATGTCCACCATCAGGTAAGCGCCCACCGCGTCGGCGATTTCCCGGAATCGCTTGAAGTCGATGCGCAGAGCGTAGGCCGATGCGCCGGCCACGATCAGGCGAGGCTTGTGTTCCGCGGCCAGCCGGGCGACTTCGTCGTAGTCGATGGCCTCGTCCGCCGTCATGCCGTACGCGACGGCGTGGTAGAGCTTGCCGGAAAGATTGACCGGCGATCCATGCGTGAGGTGTCCGCCGTGGGCCAGCGACATGCCAAGAATCGTGTCGCCGGCCTTGAGGACCGCGGCGTATACCGCCTGGTTCGCCTGCGATCCGGAGTGCGGTTGCACGTTGGCGAACTCGGCACCGAAGAGCTTCTTGCACCGATCGATGGCGAGCTGTTCCGCCACGTCCACGTGCTCGCAGCCGCCGTAGTAGCGCTTGCCCGGATACCCTTCCGCGTACTTGTTCGTCAGAACCGAACCCTGGGCTTCCAGCACTCGGGGACTCGTGTAATTTTCCGAGGCGATGAGTTCGATGTGATCTTCCTGGCGCGCGATCTCGGCCTCGATGGCCTGGGAAAGCTCGGGGTCGAACCCGGCGATGGTGTCTTGGCTGCTGAACATGGCGGTCCTGCCTGGGGAGAGGCCCGGGATGTTACCACCCGCGCCGCTGCCTCCCTCCGGGTGCCGTCCCGGAAACTGTGGAAAACGCCTTGCCATTGAGGGAGTTGCCGCACTGCACATCGCATTGGGCGATGGCCTTGTCGTATGATCCGTCGTTCGCTGGCGGGGTTCGACACAGGGTGGCCCTGCCGGAACGGGAGAACACATCCGCGGCTGCCCGCGGGCACGCGACATCCAACGGGAGGAGAACCCTGAAATGCCCAACGTCCTGTCCAAGCTGATCTGGGTGGCCATCGCCATCCTCGGCGCCTCGGCCATCGGCGGCATCGCGCTCCACAGGGGCGAGTCGATCAACGCCATGTGGTTCATCGCCGCAGCCGTATGCACGTACCTCATCGCGTACCGCTTCTACAGTGCCTGGATATGCGCCAAGGTGCTGGTGCTCGACGAGACACGCGCCACGCCGGCGGAACGCTTCAACAACGGACGCGATTTCGTGCCCACGAACAAGTGGGTCGCCTTCGGACACCACTTCGCCGCCATCGCCGGTCCGGGACCGCTCATCGGACCGACGCTCGCCATGCAGTTCGGCTACCTGCCCGGCACGCTGTGGATTCTCGTCGGTTCGGTCCTCGGCGGCTGTGTGCAGGACATGGTGACCATGTTCTGCTCCACCCGGCGCGACGGCCGTTCCCTGGGTCAGATGGCCAAGGACGAACTCGGTGCCGTCGGCGGCTGGGCCGCAATGATCGGTGCCCTGATGATCATCATCATCCTCATCGCCGTGCTGGGTCTCGTGATCGTCAAGGCAATGAAGCACAGCCCGTGGGCGACGGCGACGGTGCTGGGCACCATCCCCGTGGCGATGCTGATCGGCATCTACATGCGCGGGATCCGCCCCGGGCGGGTGCTCGAAGGCTCGCTCATCGGCATTGCCCTGCTTCTCGTCTGCGTGTGGGGCGGCGGGGTCATCAACGAGTCCGATTCCCTCAAGGGCATGTTCGACTGGGACGACATGCAGTGCGCCTGGTTCGTGATGATCTACGGATTCTCCGCGGCGGCACTGCCTGTCTGGCTGCTGCTGGCACCCCGGGACTATCTCTCCACCTTCCTCAAGCTGGGCGTGGTGTTCATGCTGGCAGGCGCCATCCTGCTGACGGCCCCCGAGGTCAAGATGCCCGCCATCACGCAGTTCATCGACGGCACCGGCCCCATCTTCAAGGGCACGCTCTTCCCCTTCGTCTTCATCACCATCGCCTGCGGCGCCATCTCCGGCTTCCACTCGCTGGTGTCCTCCGGCACGACGCCCAAGCTGCTCGCCAACGAGCGCGAGATCCGCATGATCGGCTACGGCAGCATGGCCCTCGAGTCGTTCGTCGCCATCATGGCGGTGATCGCGGCGACCGTGATGGAGCCCGGCGTCTATTTCGCCATCAACAGCGCGGCAGGCGTTGTGGGCAAGGAAGCAGCCGACGCGGTGGCGAAGATCACGTCGTGGGGATTCCCTGTCACGGTGGACCAGATGAACACCCTGGCCAGCGAGATGGGCGAGAAGACGCTGTTCGCTCGTGTGGGCGGCGCGCCCTCCCTGGCCGTGGGCATGGCGACGATCTTCCACAGCACGTTCGGCGGCAAGATGCTGGCGATGTGGTACCACTTCGCCATCATGTTCGAGGTGCTGTTCATCCTGACCACTCTGGACGCCGGCACGCGCGTGGGACGTTTCATGCTGCAGGATCTGCTGAAGCACGTATCCCCGAAACTGGGCGACGTGTCTTCCTATCCCGCAACCGTGTTCGCAAGCGTCGTGTTCGTCGCGGCCTGGGGCTACTTCCTGGTGCAGGGTGTGCAGGATCCGCTCGGGGGCGTGAACATCCTCTGGCCGCTGTTCGGGATCTCCAACCAGTTGCTCGCGGGGATCGCGCTCACCGTGTGTACCGGCATCATCATCAAGATGGGCAAGGTACGGTATGCGTGGGTGACCGGCCTGCCGCTCACCTGGCTCGCGGTCGTGTGCACGAGTGCGGCCGTGGAGAAGGTGTTCAGCCCCAATCCCGCCGTCGGTTTCCTGTCGGGCGCGAACAAGCTCGCGGCGGATCTTGCCGCAGGCACCTTGCCTCCCGAGAAGATCGCCTCCGCGCCGTCGCTCATTTTCGGCCAGCGGATCGACGCCGCGTTGGCACTCCTGTTCGCGATCATCCTGTGGGTGGTGATCCTCGACATGCTGCGCATGGCACGCCGTTTCCTCGCGGGCGAGCCGGTGCAGGCATTGTCTGAATCTCCGCATACGCAAACGCAACTCGCGTGGGCGCGCGACTGAACGCTGGTGCACGTCCGGGGCGACGCGACGCGCGCTCCGGACACTCGATCTTTCGCTCCCGCCCCCGCAATCACCGATCCGGCGCCAGGGGCCAGAGACCATGCGTGACGATCTGAAGAAGCTCTGGGACTATCTGCGCGAGGTGTCGGGCGACGACGCCTACGAGCGTTATCTGGAGCGGCATCGGCGCACCCACCCCGAGGCGCCGCCACTCACCGAGAGGGAGTTCTTCGCGTCCGAGCAGGACCGCAAGTGGAGCGGCGTGACGCGCTGCTGCTGATTCGGAGAGAGAACGCCGCGCCCGCGATGATCCGCGCAAGCGGTTCACTGGCTGACGAACGACCTGCCCTCAGATCCAGGAAGCTTCCAGGATAGCCAGATACTCCGCCACGGTGGCCTTGCGCGGATTGGTCGCGTGGCAGTGGTCTTTAGGCGCGGCTTCCGCGATGGCGCTCAGCGCTTCCTTTGGCACGCCCATGGACTTGAGCCCCGGCGGCAAACCGAGACGCTGGTTCAGATCCGCGATGGCTCGGGCCACATCCGCCCCCGGCTCCAGCCCCATCACCGCCGCCATGCCGATCAGCTTGTCGCCGACGTGCTCGGCATTGAACCGGATGACCTCGGGCAACAGCACTGCGTTCAATGTGCCGTGATGCAGTTTCAGATCCTTCAATGCTCCCAACGGATGGGAAAGCGCATGAACGGCGCCCAGCCCCTTCTGGAACGCCAGCGCGCCTTCCATCGCGGCCATCATCATGTTCCAGCGCGCGTCGCGGTCGGAACCGTCGCGCGTGGCCCGCTCCAGGTACAGCGCGCACTTCGCCAGGCCATCCAGCGCGATCGCTTCGGCCGGCGGATTGATCAGGGGCGACAGGAAGGTCTCGATGCAATGCGCCATCGCGTCCATGCCCGTGGCTGCCGTGAGCAGGGGGGGCAGACCGAGCGTCAGCTCCGGATCGCAGATGGCCACCTTGGGCAGCAGATGCGGCGACAGCAGCCCCAGTTTGCGGCCGTCGTTCAGCACGATGACGGAACCTCGGCCGACTTCGCTGCCGGTTCCCGCCGTCGTGGGAATCGCGATGAGCGGTGCGACTGCTGCCGTGATCTTTCCTGCGCCCCCTTCCACGGCGGCGTACTGAACGAGCGGTTCGGGATGCGTCGCGAGCAGCACCAGGGCCTTGCCCAGATCGATCGACGATCCGCCGCCCATCGCGATCACGCCGTCTGCCGCGACAGCCCGGTAGCGGGCCAATGCGGAAAGCGTCGCCGCTTCCGTGGGATTCGGCGGCGTCTCGTCGAACACGTCGAATCCCAAGGAGGCGTCGAGCGCCTCCTGCAGCTTGTCCAGCAGGCCTGCGGCCCGGATGCCCTTGTCGGTGACGATGAGCGGGTGACGGATTCCAAGCCGCACGCACTCCTGCGAGACGAGGCGGATGGCGCCGAAATCGAACTGGGCAGTGGTGAGATAGCTGATGGTGGCCATGGCGGTGTGCGGGTGTGAGGGTGGCTGACGCTCGCATTATCTCACCGCAAGTGCGCACGCCGTGCTGGCCAGATCGCTGCATCACGCAACGCAACGGCCTGATGCGGGCTCCGCCCGGCGCGGAATCGGTCGCCAGATGCTCGTGGCGAATGAACAGCGCCGAGACAAGGCTCTGGAATCCCCGGAAGATGTCTAGCCGCGCGCGCGGCGAAGCGCCTCGATCTCCTCGCGCACCGACTCCAGTTCTCCCCGCAAATGGCGGACGTCCCGGTGCAGTTCCCGGATGATCGTCCTCTCCTCGTCGGTGATGAGCCTGGCGATCTCGACGCGCATCGTACGGACGTCCTCGTGCATCTCCTGGCGCAGACGGCGCTCGTCCTCGCCGATCAGCAGCGCCGCGATGCTCGCCGTCACCATCGACATCGTGGCAACGCCCACGACCACGATGAAGACGGCGAAGAAGCGCGCTGCGGTCGTGGTAGGAACGAAGTCCCCGTATCCGATGGTCGCGCCGGTCACGACTGCCAGCCACAGTCCTTCCCCGTAGCTGTGCACCGTCGGTTCCAGCCAGTAGAACCCGAAGCCTGACAAGAGCAGGACGACGAAACCGAACACCAGGAGATAGGGCAGCCCCCCCTTGCGGAATACCTTTCTGCTGGCGGCGAACGTCCGCATGAGCAGCAGTCCGACGATGGCAACACGGGTGAGACGCACGAGCGTGACCCATTCGGTCTCGAAACCCACGAGACTCGCCAACGTGAACACGATCACCAGGACGTCGAGCCAGTTGCGGAACAGGTACCGCACCTTGAACCGCGTGAGATGGAGCATCCATCCGAGTTCGGCAGTGAACGCCACGAGGATGAAGATCTCGATGACCTCGCCGAGGACGCGGGCGGGCCGTCCCGAGGCCAGTTCCTCGAAGTAGAAGCCGGGGACCGACAGGAGCGCCACCCCGATCATCACCCAGTGGAGCCGCCGCTCCCACAGATAGGCCTCCGGGGCGTCACCCGGAGGAACGCCGCCGATACCGAACCAGGAAAGACCCCGAAGCGCCATGAGGGCGTGCCGATGGAGTGAGGGTTCAGTCCCCTGCGACGGTCAGTTCGTCGATCAGAATGGAACCGCACTGCCGGGGTCCACGCACCAGCACGTCCGAGCCCGTCGCGACGATTCCCTTGAACATCGTCTTGAGATTTCCCGCCACGGTGATCTCGTGCACCGGATAGGCGATCGCACCATTCTCCACCCAGAAGCCCGCGGCACCACGCGAGTAGTCGCCCGTCACCATGTTGAGGCCGTGGCCCAGCATTTCGGTGAGCAGCAGTCCGGTGCCCATCGTGGCGAGCAGTTCTTCGAAGCTCTCGCCCGTGGGCTCCAGGACGAGATTGTGCGTTCCACCTGCATTGCCGGTGGAACGCATGCCGAGCTTGCGCGCCGAATACGAGCCCAGAAAGTAGCCGTTCAGCACGCCTGCCGTCACGATCTCCCTGTCCTGCGTCGCCACCCCTTCGTCGTCGAAGAAACTGCTCGCCATGCCACGGGGGACGTGCGCGAGATCACGGATGCGGACGATCGGCGAGAAGATCGGCTGCCCCAGACTGTCGAGCAGAAATGAAGACTTGCGGTAGAGACTGCCGCCGCTTGCTGCGGACGCGAAGTGGCTCAGCAGGGACGAAGCGATGGGTGCCCTCGAACAATACGGGGCACTGCCGGGTCGTGATCTTGCGACCGCCCAGGCGCGCCACCGCGCGCCGCCCCGCCTCCCGCCCCACGGCCTCGGCAGGTTCCAGCCCGTCGCGCATCCGCGAGACCGTGTACCAGTCATCCCGCTGCATGTCGTCCCCCTTGCCGGCGACAACGGAGCACGAAATGCTGTGACGGGTGGCGGGGAACCCGCCGATGAAGCCCAGGGAATTCGCGTACACGAAATGAGAGGCATGAGTACCCACCGTCGCCCCCTCGGAATTGCCGATGCGCGGATCCACGGCGAGTGCCGCGGCTTCGCACTCGCGCGCGATGTCGATGGCACTTTCCACGGCCAGTTCCCACGGATGAAAGAGATCCAGGTCGGAGGGGCGCTTCGCCAGGAGATCGGGATCGGCAAGACCCGCGCAATCGTCCTCTGCCGTATGCCGTGCGATGGAAACCGCTGCCCGCACCGTATCCTGCAATGCCTCCCGCGAGAGATCCGCGCTGGAGGCGTGGCCGCGGCGCGTGCCCACGTAGACGGTGACACCCCCCCCTTTGTCGCGGTTGTATTCGATGGTCTCGACCTCGCCGCGCCGGACCGAGACGGACTGGCCATGGCTCTCGCTCAGGTCCAGTTCGGCGCTGGTGGCCCCCTGCTCCGCCGCCATGCGCAGGATGTCCGCGGCAAGCGTCTTCAGGGTGTCGAGGTCGTAGGCAAATCCGTCGGGGCTGTTCACTTGATCGGAGGCTCGGGGCATGGGGGGAGTCGCGAAGGACGGGCAGTCGCGATCACTTATCATAGCAAGCGACATGACCGATCCCACCTTCCAGCACGAAGACGCGCCGAGCAAGTCTCAGCGCAAGCGCGAGATGAACGCCCTCCAGGACCTCGGCGAGGCCCTGGTGGCCTTGAGCGCAGACCGGCTCGCCCGCATCGAGCTGCCCGACTCCCTCCGGGCGGCCATCGACGAAGCACGGCGAATCCACAAATTCGGGGCCCTGCGCCGCCAGCTCCAGTACATCGGCAAGCTCATGCGCGACGTCGATGCGGAACCTATCCGGCGCCAGCTCGGCGCCCTCGAAGGCCAGTCACGCGAGCACACCGCGTGGCTGCATCGGCTGGAGCATTGGCGCGACCGGCTGATCGCCGACGAACACGCGCTGGGCGAACTGTTGAATGCTCACCCGGGCATCGACGCGCAGCGCATGCGAACGCTGATCCGCAATGCAAGACACGAGGAGGCGCAGGGCAAGCCGCCGAAGTCGTTCCGCGAGATGTTCCGCGTGCTGAAGGAATCGGTGCCTTTGCCCGCGGACGTTTCCCCACCCCCCGAGGAAGACAATGAGTGAAGAGGCTGTCAGGATCGGCCTGGTCTCCATCAGCGACCGGGCCTCGAAAGGCGTGTATCGGGACGAGGGTCTGCCGGCCCTGCGCGACTGGCTGAGCCGGGCGGTCATCAATCCGATCGCGTTCGTCGAGCGGCTCATTCCCGACGAGCAGCCCGGGATCGAGGCGACGCTCAGGGAACTGGCTGACGGCGAACGATGCAATCTGGTGCTGACCACCGGCGGAACCGGCCCCGCGAAACGGGATGTGACACCCGAGGCAACGCTGGCCATCGCGGACAAGGTAATGCCGGGTTTCGGCGAGCAGATGCGGCAGATCAGCCTCAGGTTCGTGCCGACCGCCATCCTTTCCCGGCAGACGGCCGTGATCCGGGGCGATGCGCTGATCATCAACCTGCCGGGCCAGCCGAAGTCGATCCGCGAGACGCTCGAGGGCCTGCGCAACGCCGATGGCACACAGGCCGTGCCCGGAATCTTTGCCGCGGTGCCCTACTGTGTGGACCTCATCGGCGGCCCCTACATCGAGACGCGCGAGGACCTGTGCAAGGCGTTCAGGCCCAAGTCCGCGATCCGGCCGAAGGCGTGACGCTGCGCGAGAGGAAGAACTGCCGGGATCTTCGGCGGATCCGATGAACCCGGCAAGCCGCGCAGAAGGGCGGCGACCGTTTCCACAGGGGCAGATGACCCGCCAGATGCCCGCGCGGGAAGAACCTTCCGGTATCGGGCCGACCATCGCGCCGAGACCGCGGGTTTCCGCCCGGAGTCCGGCGCTCCGTCAGTCGACCGTCTTCAGCAGCAGCCGGTATTCGGCGATCGCGTAGTCTTCCGTCTGCTCGATCACGCCCTTGGGCACCAGCAGATAGTCCATGCCATAGAGCATGAGCCCGTAACTGCTGCGAAGGTCGAACGAGCCGGGCTTGACGGCGATGCGCGTCGTGAGGCGCCCCACACTGTTGTCCGAAGACGATGGGAGAAGCATGGCGTCCACGGCAGTACGCGGGTCGGGATTGTGGGTGCCGTCCGACCGCAGCGAACTCAGCGCGACCCGGATGGCACCTCGGGACAGCAGCTCGATGCCGATCTGCCGCTGGTTGTTCTCCTGAACGGACAGGCGCCGCACGATCCCCACGCCCCAGGCGACGCCTTCGTCCAGATACCTGACGCCGACGAGATCGCCCAGGGTGACCCAGTCACCGCGACCGGCGGGAACGACGGCGCCGAAACCGGCCGGACTCTCGTCCGACAGTCCCCAGTCCTCGTACTTGTTGACGTCGAAATTCCAGCCGAACTCCTCCGCATCCACGGCGGCGACGATGTCCCCGAAACCGTGGACGACCTCGATACCTTCTTCCGAAGGGCGGCGCTTCTCGCGGCGGGCCGGAGGAATCGGCGCCCAGTAGTGCGCCAGATGCTCCAGCACGCGAACCACGTCGTAGACGGGGTAGGGGGATCCGAGATTGACGGTCGAGGGCACGGCACCGGTGGCCCGGATGTCCTGGGCGAGCTTCTTGAGGTGCGGCGCCGCGGCACTGGGCCCGAAATACCGCATCCCGGGACCGTCGTGACCTGTCCCCAGCGCCCGGGCAGGCGGGTGATCCGTGTCGAGATCGAAGCGGAAGTGCACGCCGGGCGCCGGTTGCTCCTGGAGCGTGAAGAACTCGGAGTACTGGGCACAGATGCGCTCGACGATCTCGATCTGCGGCTTCGGCAGCGCGTCCGTGGAGGACACCGCGAGCATCATCGCCTTCAGCATCTCGCGGCGCACCGACGAGATGCCCCAGGGACCGGGATAGACCTCCACGTTCACGGACGCCACCTTGTGCCGCTCCGCGATCGAGAACACGCGCGCCAGACTGCCCCACAGTCCGGGGTCCACCGGTGTGTAGCGCAACAGACACCACTTCAGATGCAGATTGAACGCCCGGATGGCGCGGGCACCGATCATGGGGATCTTGGCGCGCAGGTTCTGCGCCGTGGGATCGCCCACTTCGTGGCTCTCAAGCGCCATGCGGTAGGCCTTGGCAAGGCAATCCCAGAACGTGGCCTCGACGTGCGCGATGCGCATGCCGGCGGCCCGGTGCTGGAGGCCATGATCCAGATACTCCCGGGTCAGCAGGCGATGGAAGGGCTTACCGGTCTGGTCGATGTGTTCGATGATCTCCAGGGTCCGGGCGGCGGAGAGCCCGGCGGCTTCCCGCACCGAATCCAGATACTCCGCCAGGGTCTCCAGCGCCACCAGCGGGGTGCCGGTCGGCAGGGAGGACAGGATCTCCTTTGCAGCCTTCGGATCCGCAAGCGGGTGATCGGATTCGGGCGCAGTCTTGAGCCAGCTCAGCATGGGAAGAGGTCGCGCTAGAGAGTCGGACGGGAAACCATTGGCATACGCTCCATGGCAGCGAGCAAGTTATGCACCTTCTCGAAACACGCCATCGTGATCTGCATCAAGGGCAGCCTGCCGCCCCCTGTCGGCCTTCACACCTGCCAGCAGGGCGAGTCCGATGACGAAAAAGACGCCGGTAAGCAGCATTGCGAGACGGTGGTCACCCCTGGACACCCAGCTCACCACACCATAGGTGAGAGGGCCGAGTATCGACGACAGCTTCACCGAGAGACCCCACAGCCCGAAGAACTCCGCCCGCCGCGTCTCCGGACTGAAGTACCCCACGAGCGCCCTTCCCGCCGATTGACTGGCCCCCATGCACAGTCCGGCGAGGTTTGCCGCCAGCCAGAACCAGGCCGCCTCGGTGGCGCGCCAGGCGACGAGCGTGGTCACGCACCAGCCGATAAGCGTCAGGCCCACGCTTCGGACGTGGCCTACCCTGTCCTGAACGTAACCGAAGCCAAAGGCCCCGATGCTTGCAGTGATGTTGACCAGAAGCACCATGATGAGCGTTTCGCGGGTGCCGAAACCCATGGCCTCCTGGGCATAGATGGCTGCGATGGACACGACCGTCTGGACGCCTGCCTGGTAGAAAAGGATGCACACGAGGAATCGTGCGAGATCCCGGAACTGCCCGGCGTGCCGCAATGTGGCGCCCAAGCGGGAAAAAGCGCCGGCGTAGGCTCCGGCTCGAGTCCGCTGCGGACGGGCGCGCTCCTTCATGATCAGGAAGGTCGGCAGGCTCGCCACTGCGAAGAGGATGGCCGTGATGACCATCGTCACCGGCACGAAGTCCTCGGCCTCCTGGCCGCGTCCCTGAGCCCACGTGACATAGCCGAGGCAGGCTCCCAGACTCACCAGACCGCCCACGTAGCCGAAGGCCCAGGCCCAGCCGGAGATCTTGCCCAGCGCGTCTCCCCTGGCAAGCTCGGGGAGGAAAGCGGCCGTGATGTTCTCTCCGGTCCCGTAGAAGTAGTTGGAGATTACCAGGGCGACGACCGCGACCCACAACTGGCCGGGACCGGCGAGCGACAGCGCGGCCGTGCCGATCACGCAACCGGCCGTGGCGACGAACAGCACGCGCTTCTTGGCCGCGTGCGCGTCGGCCCAGGCGCCCACCAGAGGCGCCGTGAGAACGATCAGCACGTACGACACGGAAAGCGCTGCGGTCCAGGCGAACGTCGCCCAGGGCGCCTTGCCGGCGATGACGCCCACGAAGTACGCGTTGAAGATCGCCGTGATGACGACGGTGGTGTATCCGGAATTGGCGAAGTCGTAGCAGGCCCAGGCCCAGACTTCCCGGGCACGCACTCCATCGTTGAGCCAGGCCTTGCGTTGGGTCATGACGCCGGTCCGCACGGAACGCAGCGCGCGGCGCCTGCATCCTCGGCAAGAGGCTTCCATGCATCGAACGCGACTCCCGGGGCCGACCATTCCCGGCGTACCCGCATCGGCACGGGCCGCCGGCACGGTACCGCCCCGCTACTCACGCGCTGTTCTCATTGGTTTCTCCGCCCGCGCTTCTCCGATCGGCTGTCACGCCACTGGAGAAGGTTGTCGAAAATGCGACCTAACCCCTGCTGGGCTCGAACTCCCTCAAGACGCGGCCGGCCAGCGGAGCGCTGGCAAGCATGCCATGTTCATCGGCGACGCGCGCCCCGTTGACCCATACGCCCAGCACCCCCCTGCCGGGTGTGACCAGCCTCGATGCGCCAGCCGGCAGGTCGCTCACGCGGCGCGCCGGACCGCGTCCGACCGTGGCCGGATCGAACAGGAAGAGGTCTGCGCTCGCGCCTTCCGCGATCCTGCCACGCCCCTTCAGCCCGAACAGCCGGGCAGGCTCGTCGGTCATGCGGTGAATCGCCTGCTCGACCGTCAGCACGCCCAGTTCGCGAACCCAGTGCCCGAGCACGTGCAGCGCGAATCCTGCATCGCAGAAGAACTCGAGATGCGCACCCGCATCGGACAGCGAGATGAGCGCATTGGGATCGCGCAACAGGCGCCCGACGGCCTGCTCGTCGGAATTGAGCAGCGTGGCGATGAAATAAGTCTCCAGATTCTCGGACAGGCCCAGATCCAGCAGCCAGTCGAACGCTCTCTTTGCCTGCGGCCGCGGCCGCCTGCGCCACGGTCATGCCCTCGTACTTCGCGTTCCGGGGATCGTGCACCTTCAGCACGGTCACGCGGTCCCACTCACCGTTGAACAGACGCCGTACCGGTTGCGCGAGCTCGTCGTTCAGCGAATCGCGAAACGCCGCAGACGCAAGCAACGCCCGGTAGGCGGCGGCGTCCTTGGCCTGCATGGCGGGTTTCCACGCCTGCAGCCCCTCGAAGACGTACGGCGACTTCAGCGTGAACTCCATGGTGAGCGGACACGGCGACATGGCGCCGCGCAGCATCGTGCCTCTCGACCTCGCCTGCGCCATGGCGTCCAGATCCTCGAACACCGACTCGGGCGTCACGTTGCTGTGCAGAAGCGCCGCGATCACGAACGGACGGCCGGCGGCGGAGGCCCATTGCTCGAACTTGGTGACCGGCTGCTGGGCGTCCTTGGTCACCATCAACACGCCATGATCGGCTTCCCGCAGCGCGCCGGTGAGAGCCGCCATCTCGTTGTCGTCCGCGAGACGGGACGGCATGGGAATGCCGTTCTCGCCGTTGTGCTGCCGCGAGGTCGTCGTCGAGAAACCGACCGCTCCGGCCTTCATGGCATCCACGACCACCTTTCGCATCGCCGCGATCTCGTCCTCCGTCGCAGGCCGCCGAGCGGCGTCCTGTTGCAGCGCCCAGGTGCGGATCGACGAATGGCCGACGAACGTCGCGACGTTCACGCCGACGCCACGGCGCTCGAGGAACGAAAGGTACTCGGGGAACGTCTCGAACTCCCAGCGCACACCCGATTGCAGCGCTTCGAGGGCCATGCCCTCGACGTGGGTCAGGTTGCGCATCGTGAGGTCGCGGTCGCCGGGACGGCAGGGAGCGAGGGTGAATCCGCAGTTGCCCAGGATGGCCGTGGTGACCCCCAAGGCGGGGGACGGCGTGAGATGCGGATCCCACGTGATCTGCGCGTCGTAGTGCGTGTGGTTGTCGATGATGCCTGGAGCCAGCGTGAGGCCGCCCGCGTCGATGCGTTCCCTGGCCTCCCCGAGATGGCGCCCCACACCGCGAATCACGCCGTCCGTGACGGCGACGTCTGCAGGGAAGCCGGGAGCGCCGGTGCCGTCCACGACCAGGGCGTTTTCAATGATGAGATCGTGCATGTGTTCCACTCCGAATGTCTTCAACGTGTCTTCGCCGGGGCCGGCGTTTACAATCCGCTCATGCGCACGACGACTGGCTGCCTGATACTGATTTCGCTTCTTGCCTGTTGGGGCCCTTCGGCCCCCGCCGGGGAGAAAGGCCCTCCATCGCCCGCTCGCACCGACGCCGCCGAGAAAGTCCAGGAAGGCAACGTGAAACAGTGGGTCGAGTACTACGAGCGCACGAGACCGGGCAACACCCCGGCTTCATCGCCACAGCCGCCGAAGCCTGCCGTTCCCGCGACAAACGAGAAGCCGGACTCGCGCGACCGCTGAAGCTGGCACCTCAGTGCCCGACGTCGCGGTGGTCCTCCGCTCCGCCCGACCGCGGACCCCGGTCCCCGTGACCCTCCGACGCGTGTGTCAGGTACAACGCCAGCCCCACGAGCGCGATGCTTCCCCCCAAATAGAGCAGTTCCAGCACCGAATCGAGCTTCATCTTCACCGCGTGCTCGAAGAGCTTCACCACCAGGATCATCAGGATCACCTTCGCGAGGCGATTCTTGAGATCGTCCAGATTCTCTATCACGAGTATCTTGCTCGAGGCGCGCGAACCGCGCGCCTGGTCGATATCGCTCACGAACAGCTCGTAGAGTCCCAGTGCGAAGATGAGCATCACGGTGGCGAGCAGATAGCCATCGACCACCTCCACGATGTGGGTCACCGTGTCGTCGTGCAGCGTCTTGCGCGCCTCGGGCGTGATCGCCGGATCCGCGTAGTGGGCGATGTGAAGCACCGCGTACCAGACATCCACGGTCGTGATGTAGAAGACGGCGATGGCCGCTGCCATGCTCGCCACGACGGCAATGACGACGACGAAGCGGCTGTTCCAGAGAACGCTTTCGAAGAGCTTTTCGAACATGTCCCGCCCGTTGCGATCCGAAGGGCCGGATTATAGGGCCCGCTTCCATTCCGATGAGGCCATCGGTCGCCGGAGTGGCGCTGCTGCTGCGGGCAAAAAAGAAGCCTGCCCGGGAGGGCAGGCTGGAAGTCACGGAGGATCTCGGTGGGCAACCGGCAGAACAGCGGACTGCCTGCCGCTTGACACCGAGCTCTGGAATTGCAAACGGCATGCCACGTCGCAATTCTCATGGCATCAAAGGGTTGCCGTTTTCACCGGACCGGATCCGGCCCCAACGGAGTGCGCATGCCACGGCGCCCCGCACCATGAGGAAGCGTCCGGAGAAACCGTCCACGTCCCGGCGCCTGTCCGGTCTCCCGGCCGGTCAGGCAATGCGGTAGCGGTCGAGCACGGCCCGGTCCACTTCCACTCCAAGGCCGGGGCGCTGCGGAATGTCGATCCAGCCACCCACCTGCTGTACCGGTTCCTGCACCAGGTGTTGCCGGAACGGATGCGACGAGCGGTCGTACTCGAAGATCGGTTCCTCGGCGAACACGCTGTGGTGCGCCACGGGGACGGCGGCGATCATCTGAAGCGAGGCCGCCTGTGCAATGGCCGAACCCCACACGTGCGGATTGATCTGCACGCCGTGGGCCTGCGCCAGCGCGGTGACGTGGCGGCACGCCGTGAATCCGCCCACGGAGCCGAGATCGGGCTGCGCGATGTCGACCGCTCCCGCGGCAAGGAAGTCGCGAAAACCGTAGAGCGTGTGCTCGTTCTCGCCACCGGCGATGGGCATCGAAAGGCGGCTGCGCACCTCGCGATAGCCCGCGATGTGTTCCGGTGCCACGGGTTCCTCGTACCAGCGAAGATCGTACTCCGCGAGTCCGTAGCCCAGCCTGATGGCATCGCCGACGCCGTACGCGTGATTGGTGTCGACCATCAGGGTGACGCCGCGGCCCGCAAGCTGGCGGCCGATTTCGCGCATCACGGTGAGGTCGTCCTGGATCCCGTACCCCAGCTTCACCTTCATGATCCGGAAGCCCGCCTCGAAGTGCGCGATGGATTCCTCGCCCAGCCGGGTGGCCTCGCCCTGCCCCGAGATGCGGTAGAAGCCGGTCGCGTACGCCTGGACACGCGTGCGGAATGCCCCGCCGAGCAGACGGTGGACCGGAACGCCGTAGGCCTTGCCCGCGATGTCCCAGAGCGCGATGTCGATGGCGCTGATGCCTGCGATGACCGAACCCTTGCGCCCATAGTCGCGAGATGCGTGATACATCCTGTGCCACAGCACTTCGGTGGCAAGCGGATCCTGGCCCAGAACGACCGGCTTCAGTGCGGACTCGATCACGGCCGCTGCGATCTGCGGGGGCTCGAGCCCCTGGGCGAACGCCTCGCCCCAACCGGTGATGCCTTCGTCGGTGATGACTTCGATGATGGTGGCCGACCGGTTGCGCACCCACCCCTGGGAGAACGCAAAGGGCACTTCCAGCGGCGTGCGCAGCGGATGGATCTTGATGTCGACGATCTTCACGTGGGGGTCTCCCGGGTCAGGACTTGTTGCAGGGGAAAGCGCTGCGCAGCCCCTGGATGATCAGATAGCGTTGCGGACGCCACAGATCGTCCGGATGCGCTTCGAGATAGTCGCGAACGGCGTTGAAACGCGCATCCGCCCGGTCGTCCACGGGCGTGCAGAAGACACTGCCGTCCCACTTGTCCGCGGCGTTGTCGATGTGGCGCTGCGCGAGTGCACGGGCCTTGGGTTTTCGCATGAGCGACAGGAAATCCTGGCCGTCGTCTTCGGCCAGGGCGAGGGACGGTACGGCCGCGAACAGCAGCATCGCGGCGACGAATCTCTTCATGGGTTGCTCTCCTCCTGACAGCCGCGGCAACGCCCGGGCTGCATTCGTGTTCCGAACGCGGTGGGCCTCGATTCAGCAAGGGCCGGCCGTCGACCGGGCCTTTCTCGAGGGCCGGAGATTAGCGCCGGTACCGCCCTCTCACAAGCCGCGAGGCATGCCGGTCAGGCTGCCCGGAGCGCATCGACGATCCTCAAGCGGGCGGCGCGTCCCGCCGGCAGCAGGCCACCGAGCAGTCCCATGCCGACCCCGAACGCCATGGATGCCGCCCCGATGCCCGGGGTCAGGTCGAACGTGAAGGCGAGTTCCGAGAACGACTGCCAGTTGATCGTCGACACGGTGACGAGTTGCATGGTGGAGGCCCCCAGCACGCCGATGAAGCCGCCGATGGCGCCGAGCAGCACTGCCTCGGTGAGGAACGCCAGAAGGATGCTCCTGCGCTGGAAACCGAGGGCTCGCAGCGTGCCGATCTCGGCCGTGCGGTTGGCGACCGAGGCATACATGGTGATCATCGCCCCGATGACTGCGCCGATGGAGAAGATGATCGACAAGGTGAGCCCCAGTATCCGGATGAAACGGGCCAGCGTCTCGGACTGTTCGGCATAGAAGACCGTCTCTCGCTTGGCTTCCACGGTGAGCCGCTGATCGGCCTCGAGGTCGGCCTTCATCCGGTCGAATGCCGAGGAATCGTTGAGCCGCACCAGAACGGAGGAGTAGGCGGTCCGCCGGAAGGCCTGGATCATCTGTTCGGAATCCCCCCAGATCTCCGAATCGAACCCGCTGCGTCCGCCATCCATGATTCCCACGATGGTCCATTCGCGCATGCCGAATCGCAGCTTGTCTCCGAGCCCGGTCCCGATGAAGCGGTCGTGAATGCTGCGGCCGACGACGATCTCGGAGCTGCCCGGCCTGAAGGATCGACCTTCTGCCAGCCGCACTTGCGGCCGGAGGGTGAGCCCGCTCCGGCCCACGCCACGGATGATGACGTTCGAAGCCGTGCCCGCACCCCGCTTCTCGAGAGAGATCAGCACCACCACCTCGCGGGAGGACAACGGCTGTCCGTCCGGTCCAAGCGCGACGGCGTGGTGGCTCTCCACCACCGCGGCCTGTGCCCGGTCCACCGCGCTTTGCACCTCCGAGCCAGCGGAGCGGCGCGTGAGCAGGACGTTGTCGACGGCACCGGTGGACACGAGCGTCATCCTGAGCCCCTGCTCAAGCATCAGCACTGTCGCGAAGACGAACACCACGAGCGCCATGCCTCCCGTGGTGAGTGCGGTGGTGAGCTTGCGCGCCCAGAGATTCCGCAGCACGTAGGCGAACGGAAGTGTCATCGACCGCCACGCTCCACGGCGACCGCCACGCCTTGTCGACGAAGATCCGGGAGCGTCACGCGCGCAATCCTTCCGCGATGCGCACGCGCCCCGCGCGGATGGCGGGCGCAACCGCCGCCACGACGCCAATCACGGCGGCACAAGCGAGTTGCAGGATCACGGTCCGGCCGGAGACATGAAACACCGGGAACAAGGTTCCCATGGTGATCGCGAACTGCCGGGCGACGGGAAACGTCGCGGCGACACCGAGCGCGCCGCCCGTCAGCGCGATGAGCAAGGACTCGCCGAGCACCAGCACGCCCACCCACCCGGGCTGGAACCCCAGCGCCTTCAGGGTCGCATACTCCGACAGCCGTTCGCGCGCGCTCATGGCCATCGTATTGGCCATCACGGCCATGATGATGAAGATGACCAGATACGAAACGATGCGGATGGCCACGACGATCGCCTCGGTCATGGCCACGAAACCGAGCTGGAACGCCTTCTCCGTCTCGGTGAGCGTTTCGGCCAGGGAGTTGCGGAACTGCGCGTCGATGATCCGCGACACGTCTGCCGCGCGATCCGGATCGTCGATGCCCAGCACGTAGACCCCCACGGTGTTGGCCCGGCGGGGAAAGAGCCTCTTGACGTTCTCGTTGAGGTATTCCCAGTGGAAGAAAAACTGCGAGGTGTCCGTCTTCGTCTCGCGTCCGTCGTAGATGCCGCGCACCACGAACTCCCAGTTGCCGGCGTAGATGGTGCCCCGCAGAGGCACGACGTCCCCCACTTTCCAGCCGTAGGTCGTCGCGAGCTTGCGGCCGACGATCGCGCCCTTCCTGTCCCGCATGAAATCCTTCAGCGCGGCTTCGGAAACCAGATACTCAGGATAAAGGCGAAAGTACGTCTCTCCGTCCACGGCGAACTGCGGAAAGAAGTTCTTCTCCGAGATGTAGACGCCCCCGAACCAGTTGGCCGTCGACACACCGGTGACTCCCTCCACCTGGCGCAACTTCTCGCGGTAGGTGATGGGCAGGGGAAACACCAGCGATATCGAGTTGCGCGTGACAAGGCGCGTCGACGAGGCGTTGTCCGCCCCCGCATACCAGGCCTCCACGACGGTGGCCAGCAGACCGAAGGCCAATATCGCGATGAAGATCCCCAGCACCGTCAGCGACGTGCGCAGCCGGTGGCGAAGGGCGTTCTTCAGAGTCAGGCGGAGGAACATGGCATGCACGGCCGCGGTGGGTGATCCGAGCGGTGCGTAGCAAAAGTACCTGCCCGCTCCTTCCGTCCGGGGCCCCCTGGAAAGTCGCGAGACTTTCTGGGGTGGAAATCCGGGGCCCCCGGAAAAGTCGCAGACTTTCTGGGGTGGCGCAGAGGGGCGGGGGTGAGGGGGGGGGGGGGCGCCCCCCGCCCCGCGGGGCCCCCCCCCCCTCCGGCGGGCCCCCGGAAAGTCGCAAGACTTTCTGGGGTGACGTAGAGGGGCGGGGGTGAGGATGGGCAGTCCGAGAAGCGCGCAGCGCAGATACTCCCCTCTCCTTCGGCCGGGGCCCCCGGAAAGTCGCAAGACTTTCTGGGGTGGCGTAGAGGGGCGGGGGTGAGGATGGGTTTGGATAGCGCCCCCCTATCGTCCACCCGAAGGACCCCTGCGCCGCGCGCCGGTCCGTTGCGACGTGCCTCACGTCCATGCGGCACCGCGCGTTCTCCACTCGCGCATTCTCTAACCCGTCCGTTCTATGGCCCCCTTTTCCAGATTGACGATGGAGTGCGCCCGCTCGGCCGCACGCTGATCGTGCGTAACCATGATGATCGTCTTTCCCAGTTCGGCGTTGAGCTGGCCCATCAGGTCGAGGATCTCCCCGGCGGATACGCGGTCCAGATCCCCGGTCGGTTCGTCGGCGACGAGCAACGTGGGATCCGAGATGATGGCGCGTGCGATCGCCACGCGCTGCTGCTGCCCGCCGGAGAGTTCGGAGGGATCGTGATCCAGACGGTCTGCGAGCCCCACCATGCCAAGCGCCATCTCGGCCCGTTCGCGCCGTTCGCCGCGGCCGAGCGGGGTGAGCAGCAGCGGGAGTTCCACGTTCTCCCGCGCGGTGAGCACGGGCATGAGGTTGTAGAACTGGAAGATGAAGCCGACATGGTGCGCGCGCCACCGCGCGAGATCGGCCTCGCCCAGCTGGGTGATATCCACGCCATCGACCTTCAACGTGCCGGTGTCCGGCTTGTCTATGCCGGCGATCAGGTTGAGGAGCGTGCTCTTGCCCGAACCGGAGGGACCCATCAGGGCCAGGAAATCGCCCGCACCGATATCGAGGTCCAGATCCTGCAGAACCGGCACGGACTGTCCGCCACGGCGATACGATTTCGCCAGCTTGCGGATTTCCACCAGCGGTTGCGCCCTGTCGTTCACTTGGCGGCCGGCTTCACCTTGTTGCCGTCCGCGAGCTTGTCGGCCGGATTCAGGACCACCTTGTCACCGGGCGCGAGTCCGTCCGCGATCTCGACCAGGTCGCCGACCTTCTGCCCTCTCCGGACGTCTCGCCGGCGCACCGTGCCGTCCTCCACCACGAAGGCGACGTCGCGCCCGTCGCGCTTGACCACCGCGGCCGGATTGACCGCCGTGCGCGGCTCGCGCTGCGCGTCCGTCACCGGCTGCGTCAGGAAGATCGCCTTGGCGCTCATCTCCGGCAGCACACGCGGATCGATGTCGACGAAACGGATCTTGGTCATCACCGTGGCCTTCGACCGGTCCACGGTCGGCACCATGCGGGACACGACACCACGGAACCGCCTGTCCGGAAGCGCATCCAGCTCGATCTCCACGGGCTGTTCCAGCCTGACCTTCGCGAGGCTGGATTCGGAAACATCGGCCTCCACCTCCAGCGTGCTCATGTCCGCCATGCTGACGACGGCGCCCTTCGCGTCCATGGCCGACGAGAATGGCGTCACGACATCGCCCACGTTCGCACTCTTGGTCAGCACCACGCCGTCGAACGGAGCGCGGATCAGCGTCTGCTCGACGCTCACCTCCGCCGCGCGAAGGTTCGCCTGCGCGACGGCGACGGAGGCCTCGAGCGAACGCAAGCCGGCGGCTGCCTTGTCCACCCGCGCCCGGGCCTGGTCGTACACGGACTCCGAGACGAACTTCTGGCGCAGCAGCTCGGCAGCACGGGCGAGCTCCCGGCGCGCCTCGTCCAGTTCCACCCGGGACTGTTCCACGTTGGCCCGGGTGACCTTGAGACTGGCGGCCGCCTGGTCGCGGGTGGCCGCGACGTCGCTGCTTTCCAGCCGCGCGATCACCTCGCCCTTGCGCACGCGGCTGCCTTCGGCCACACCCAGCCATTCCAGCCGGCCGGTCGCCTTGGACGCCACGGCCGCCTTGCGCTGGGCGACCACGTATCCCGTGGCTGTCAGGGCGGCGAACGCCTGGTACGGATACGCGGTGGTCACCGTGGCCTGCTCGACGGCAACCGGGGCGTCACGCATCGCGCGCATGGCGTAGCCGCCTCCGGCGATCGCCGCGGCGATCAGCAGCACCGGTACCACGAACCTGCGCCAGGGCCGGCGTTTCGTCGCCAGCATTCCGTCCGCACCACGCGACAGCTTCAGTTTCGACAGGTCGTGTTCCGCCAAACGTTCGCTCCAGAGACAAGCGGCCCGCGGGCCGCGATTTCGTCAAAGCACAGGATCGCGCTCCGGCGTCGCGGAGATCTTGTGCACGCTCAAGTCCGCGCCATTGAATTCGCTTTCCTGGTCCAGGCGGATGCCGACCACGCGCTTGAGCCCGCCGTAGACGATCACGCCGCCCACCAGGGCCACCCCGATCCCGATGCCGGTTCCGATGAGTTGCGAGATGAAACTGACTCCGCCCAGCCCGCCGAACGCCTTGGTCCCGAAGATGCCTGCGGCCAGCCCCCCCCAGGCACCGCACAGGCCGTGGAGTGGCCACACTCCCAGGACATCGTCGATCTTCCAGCGGTTCTGCACCACGGGAAAAAGAAGCACGAACAGGGCCCCGGCCACTCCTCCGGTGAAGAGCGCCCCGACCGGATGCATGAGGTCCGACCCTGCGCACACGGCCACCAGGCCCGCAAGCGGCCCGTTGTGCACGAAGCCCGGGTCGTTGCGGCCGACCACCAGTGCCACGAGCGTCCCGCCGACCATGGCCATCAGGGAATTCACAGCTACGAGGCCGCTGATCTTGTCCAGCGTCTGCGCCGACATCACATTGAACCCGAACCAGCCCACCGTCAGTATCCACGCGCCGAGCGCGAGGAAGGGAATGGACGACGGCGGGTGGGACGACACCCCGCCGTCCTTGTTGTAGCGGCCCCGCCGGGCGCCGAGGAAGACGACGGCGATCAGGCCGATCCAGCCGCCGACCGCGTGCACCACCACCGAACCCGCAAAGTCGTGGAACGCAGCGCCGAAGTTCGACGCGAGAACGTCCTGGATACCGAAGCGCCCATTCCAGGCGATGCCCTCGAAGAACGGATAGACGGCGCCGACGATCAGGGCCGTGGCGACCAGCTGCGGATAGAAGCGGGCACGTTCGGCGATGCCACCGGAAACGATGGCCGGGATTGCGGCGGCAAAGGTCAGCAGGAAGAAGAACTTGGTCAGCTCGTAGCCGTTGGCCATGGCCAGCGTATCGGCGCCCACGAGGAAGCCGGTCCCGTAGGCAACCCCGTACCCGACGAAGAAGTAGGCGAGCGTCGACATGGCGAAGTCCGCCAGTATCTTGACCAGCGCGTTCACCTGATTCTTGCCGCGCACCGTTCCCAGTTCCAGGAACGCAAACCCGGCGTGCATGGCCAGCACCATGACAGCCCCCAATAGAACGAAAAGCACATCCTGATGGCGTGCAGCTTCCACGAGATCCTCCGAACGGTTCCTTGAAATTGGCTGCGGAATCTGCGATCCGCTCTGCGCCGCGTCGCCGCGGGCGGCGCGTATGATGCCTGAAGCCGCCGCGATTGCTCTTCTCCATCGGCTCCTGTCCTCGCTACACCGGAAACTTGACGTGCACGGAATGGCCGCATTACGCTCCCTGCTTGTCAGGTGCTTGAGCGGGCGACCGTCCGTTCGAGTGAAACGGGAAGTCCGGTGGGCGTTACGGTGTCTCCACACTGTCGCGAATCCGGCGCTGCCCCCGCAACGGTAAGCGAGTCGGGGCGATCCTCTGCGCCACTGTGTCCTCGGGCATGGGAAGGCGGATCGCCCGTCACCCTCGCAAGCCCGGAGACCGGCCTGACTCAGCGCACCGGCGGCTGCGGAGGGCGGCGATGCAGTGGCGACATCCTGGCCAGCCCTCGTCATCCGTTCGTTCCCCGGGCTATCGCGGTTCTGCGGTGTCCTCACTTCTTCTCCAATCGGCAGCAGGTGCTTTCCCAACCTGACGGCGCACTTCCCTGCGCCAGGGAGAGTCTGCAATGGCGTTACCCAAGAGTCTGTTGTTCCTCGCGCTCCTGTCGTCCCCGTTGGCCGTGGCAGGGCCCTACGCTCCGGCGGCGGGTCAGCCGGATTCCACTGCCCTTGCGGCCGCGGATCCTTCCATCTCCGCCTGGGCCACCGGTTACCTCGACTATCTGCCCGGTGCGAATGTCTCGGACACGTTCAAGACCCCCCAGAAGGCACTGGGTGCCGCAAGCGGCAACCCGACCGATGTCGTGTCGCTGGGCGATTCGGGGCGCATCACCCTGACGTTTTCCGGCGCGATCCTGAACGGCGCCGGCGCGGATTTCGCCGTCTTCGAGAACAGCTTCAGCGACACCTTCCTCGAACTGGCCTGGGTAGAGGTCTCATCCGATGGTGCCAACTTCTTCCGCTTCCCCGGGTTCTCGCTGACCGCCAACGCCATCGGCGCCTTCGGAACCCTGGACCCCACCGATCTGGACGGTCTGGCGGGCAAGTACCGCGGGGGCTACGGCACGCCGTTCGACCTGGATCTGCTCAAGTCTGTCCCGGGACTCGATGTCGACGCCGTCCGTTTCGTCCGCATCGTCGACATCGTCGGAGACGGTTCTGCCCTCGACAGTCTTCCCGCGGTGGCCGGGGGCCCGAATCCCATCTACGACCCGACGCCCACGACGGGCAGTGGCGGATTCGATCTCGACGGTGTCGGCGTGATTCACTACGCCGCTGCCGTGCCGGAACCTTCGACTGCCTGGCTCCTCGCCGCAGGGGCCGTCGTCGCCGTCATCCGCTTTGCCCGCCGCCGCAACGCGGCCTGACACGTTCCCGGGAGACCTTCGATGAAAATCTCGCACTTCGTCGCGGCGATCGCCGCATTTCTTGTCACCGGTTCCGCCGTTGCCGAAACGATCGGTTTCGAGGACTTCGCCCTGGACGCCACGGGCGTCTACATGCCCGGTGCCACCACCTCCTTCACGAGCGGTTCTGCCACCTTCAATCATGAGTTCGAGAACTGGGGAGGTGGCTGCTGCTGGTCCGGCTGGACCGTGTCGAATCACACCGACAGCACGACCGCGGGACCGGCAAATCAGTACAGTGCCTGGCCCGGGAGCGGAGAAGGAGGCTCGGCGCAGTACGGCATCGCCTACGTCGGGGCGCCTTCGATCGATTTCGCGTCACCGGTCGTCGTGCAGGGGGCGTCTCTTGCCGTCACGACCTACGCGGCCCTTTCGATGCTCCAGGGCGACGGCTTTGCAAAGAAGTTCGGCGGGCCGAGCGGCACGGATCCCGACTTCCTGACAGTCGCCGTGCAAGGACGCGATGTGGCCGGGCACATCACGGGAACCGTCGTCCTCGCGCTGGCCGACTACCGGTTCGACGATTCCGGTTCGGATTTCATCCTCGAAGGCTGGCAACGTATCGACCTCACGTCCCTCGGTATGGTGAGTTCGCTCAGCTTCTCCATGGACTCGTCCGACAAGGGTGACTTCGGCATCAACACCCCCACGTACTTCGCGCTCGACGACCTGACCGTGACCGCCGTCCCCGAACCCGGTACTGCCGTGCTCCTCACGCTGGGGTCGTCATCCTGGCCGCCGGCGTGTCGCGCCGCCGCTGACCGATGGTTCGCCGCATCGGGCGGATCCGGTCCGTTGCGGCTGTCCTTGCGGTCGGGCCCATTCTCTGCCTGGGACCGGCCGCAGTCCGGGCTGACGACGAGTCGCCTCTGTTCAAGATGCGCGAGGTCGTCGTCTCGGCCCGGGCGGCCGACGGCACGCTTCGGACCACACCGCACAGCCTGTCCATCATCACCGCTGCGGACATCGAGCGTTCCTCGGCCGTCACGGTGGCCGAACTCCTGGCACGCGAGGCCAACGTCAACCTGCAGAGCTATTCCGGCACCGACAAGCAGGCAACCATCGATATCCGCGGCATGGGTGCGACCTCCACGAGCAACGTGCTGGTGGTCGTCGATGGCGTCCGCCTGAACGAGTCCGATCTTTCGGGCGCCGACCTCGCCTCCATTCCGCTTTCCCAGATCGAACGCATCGAGATCCTGCGGGGTGGGGGGGCGGTTCGCTTCGGCGACGGCGCCGTGGGCGGAGTGATCCACATCCTCACGAAACGCAGTGGCCCGCTCGGCCACGGCGGAGAAGTATCCGCGCGGTTCGAGTCCTTCCGCACCCGCGAACTGCGTCTCGCCGCAAGCGGCAGTTCCGGTCGCTGGTCGGGGCGCATCGACGCGAACGAGTTCCGGACGGACGGCTTCCGTCGCAACTCGGATCTTGACGCCCGCAACGCCGCCGCCTCGCTGCGATACACGCCGCAAGGGCAGTGGTCCTTTCTCACCTTCCAGGGACGTGCTGCCGCTCATCGCGACGAGATCGGACTGGCCGGCCCGGTGAGCGCGGCCGCGTTCTCTTCGGGCACTGCGGAACGACGCTCCACCAGCGCTCCCTTCGACGAGAGCAGCACCGACGATCTGCGGCTGCAACTCGACATGCTCGCCGATCTGGGGGAGCGCGGCGCGGTGGAACTGCGCTGGTCCGGCCGCGACCGCAAGACGCCCTACGTGATCGGATTCAACGCGGGGATCCCATTGGAGAATCAGCGGTCACGCATCACGTCGCGACGGCAGGACATCCTGCTGCGCTACGAACGGCGCTTCGACGCGCTGGGCGGAAGCCACGCGCTGTCGGCCGGCATCGAAGTACTTTCCGCCGACTATGCGCGAAGCGAGAACGGCGAGAACCTGATCGGGACGTCCACACGACGCTCGGGCACGGCCGATTCCACCGCCCAGTTCGTCATGCTGAACTCGGTCCTGTCGTCCGCATGGGCGCTCCAGGCAGGGTTGCGGCTGGACCGGTACGAATCCCGTGCGGACGATGCCCGCTACATCGCGTCGGGCTGCCGAACCATCACCGAGACCACGCTGGTGGACGTGGATCCCGGACCCGGCGTCACCCTGATTCCCGTCCCCGTCACCCGCCAGGTGGACTGCGTCGAAGCATACCGGTCGCAGGGATTCGCACGGCGCCAATCCCGGCAAATGGCGGTCGAACTGGGCGCCACCTGGAGCCCGGACGCCCGGACTACCGCGTTCGCCTCCGCGACTCGTCATTTCCGCAATCCGAATCTCGACGAACTGCTGCTCGCCACGACCGACCTGCACTCCCAGCATGGAACGACATTCGAGGCCGGGATCCGTTCGCGTCCCGGCGAGCGCGTCGAACTGTCGGCCACCGCGTTCCTGATGCGCGTCGTCGACGAGATCTCGTTCGGTTCCAACGCGTTCGGCGCCATCAGCCTCAATCGGAATCTTGCGGAACCCACGCGACGATTCGGGGGCGAGGCGGAACTTCGCTGGAGCGCCACGAGCCGGTTGGCGGTCCGGGCCAACGTGGGCTACGTCGTGCCGAAGCTCGCCCGGACGGGAACCGACATTCCTCTGGTTCCACGGACCACGGCGCTCCTGGATCTGGAGTGGTCCCCGTTTCCACGGTGGCAGGCAACGCTCACGAACCGCCACACCGGCTCGCGCTACGATGGCAACGATTTCACCAATTCGCAGTTTCCCCGGCTGCCGGCGCACACGCTCGTCGATGCAACGCTGCGATTCGACAACGGGTCGTTCACGTTGACGGCCGGGGTGCGCAACCTCTTCGACCGCCCTTACGCGACGATCGCCTACAGCGCGAACTACTACCCCATGCCCGAGCGCCACACCTTCGTCGCCTGCCGCTGGAGGTTCTGAAGGGCGACTCCCCCTTTACCGCGGCGCTGAAGCCGGCGCGATACGGGCCGATAATCCTCCGGTGCCATAATTCCGGATGGATAAGGAGTCACGCAGAACATGGACACGACAGCGCCGGCGCGGACCGAAGCCACCGCCAACCGCAGGCTGGAACTGGACGGCATCCTCGCCGACATGGTCCAGGACGGTCTCGCCAGCCGGGAACAGGCGCAGGAACTGCTGTCGAAGCAGGTGTCGCGGCGCGCGCCCATCCACCCGCTCGTACTGATCGCGGACCAGAAGTGGCCCGATCCACGCAACCCCAAGAAGCTGCTGCACCTGGAACTGCTCACCGAGTGGCTCGCAGGCCGCGTGGACCTGCCCTATCTGCACATCGACCCCTTCAAGATCGACTTCACCGCGGTGACCAAGGTGATGTCGAATGCCTACGCCACCCGCTTCCGCATCCTGCCCGTCCAGGTGACCTCCAAGGAATGCGTGATCGCCGTGTCCGAACCGCACGTGCGGGAGTGGGAGGCGGAACTGCGCGCGTGCTGCGGCTGGACATCAAACGGGTCCTCGCGAATCCGCGGGACATCGACAACTATCTGGTCGAGTTCTAGCAACCTCGCCCGGTCGGTGCACGGCGCGCAGCAGCAGAAGAAGGGCGAGCTGAACGACATCACCAACTTCGAGCAGCTCGTCCAGCTCGGCAGCCGCGGGCAGGTGGACGCCAACGACCGCCACGTCGTCCACATCGTCGACTGGATCTTCCAGTACGCGTTCGAGCAGCGGGCAAGCGACATTCACATGGAACCACGCCGGGATGTCGGCAACGTGCGTTTCCGCATCGACGGCGTGCTGCACCAGGTCTACCAGATCCCCACGGCCGTGATGGCGGCCATGACGAGCCGCATCAAGAGCCTCGGCCGCATGGACGTCGTGGAGAGCCGCCGTCCTCAGGATGGCCGGATCAAGACCGTGACGCCCGACGGCTCCGAAGTGGAACTGCGCCTGTCCACCATGCCCACGGCGTTCGGCGAGAAGCTCGTGATGCGGATCTTCAACCCGGACGTGATCGTCAAGGACTATCGGGAACTCGGCTTTTCCGAAGACGACCAGAACCGGTGGACCCAGATGACCACGCAGCCGCACGGCATCGTGCTGGTGACGGGCCCCACGGGATCGGGCAAGACCACGACGCTCTACTCCACGTTGAAGCAGCTGTCCACGCCCGACGTGAACGTCTGCACCATCGAGGACCCTATCGAGATGGTGGAGCCCTCGTTCAACCAGATGCAGGTCCAGCACTCCATCGGACTGGATTTCGCCTCCGGCGTCCGCACGCTCCTGCGGCAGGATCCGGACATCATCATGGTCGGCGAGATCCGCGATCTCGAAACGGCCGAGATGGCGATCCAGGCCTCTCTCACCGGCCATCTGGTGCTCTCGACACTGCACACGAACGACGCACCGGCGGCCATCACCCGGCTGCTGGACATCGGCGTTCCGCCCTACCTGCTGCACTCGACGATCCTGGGCGTGATGGCCCAGCGCCTGGTGCGGACCCTGTGCCCGCACTGCCGGGAAGCGGGCCCCATCGACGACGACACGTGGAACATGCTCATCACGCCCTGGAAGGCGGAAAGCCCAAGCAGGTGTTCCATCCCAAGGGCTGCCTCGAATGCCGCATGACCGGCTACATGGGACGCGTCGGCATCTACGAGATCATGCTGTTCACGCCGGGCCAGCGCAAATTCGTGACAGCGGCGGCCGATCTGCCGGCGATCCGCGAACAGGCGTACCGCGACGGCATGAGACCGCTTCGCATCAGCGGCGCCATGAAGGTCGCGCAGGGTGTGACCACCGTGGAGGAAGTGCTCAAATCCGCGCCACCCATCACGCTGGACCGACGCAGGAAAGGCTCCGGCCCCGGACGGGGCCTGCGGCATGAACCGATTCCAGCGCCGCGACGAACACGTCGCCGGTCGAAGGCTGGATCTGCGTCCCGGGACATTGGCGAAGGCAGCGTTCTGGGCTGCTCTGTACACGGTGGTCGGCCTGTCCCTGCTGTCGCTCTCCGGGCGCCACGACCAGCTACGTGATGCTCTGGCCCTCGGCGGCGATCGCCGTGATGGCGGCACTGCGTCTGGGCCCCGTGGCGCTTCGTTCATCTTCGCCGCGGCGGGCTTGGTCGAATGGATCGACGGCGGGCCGGCACCGCTCGTCATCGCGGAGGCCGGCGCCGCGGTCCTCGAGGCCGCCATCGCCTGGCTCGTTCTCCGGCGCGTCGGGCTCGGCAGGGAGGAATTCCCGGCGCGTGCACTGGGCGTGGACATTCCGGTCGTATCGCTGCTCGCACCTGCGCCGGCCGCTGCGGCGTTCGCAGGCGTCTACGCCCTCGTACACGGCGTGGGGATCGTCGACGCGAGCCACATCGCCGTGTTGTGGTGGCTGTCGGACGCCGTCGGCATCATGGTGTTCCTGCCGCTTCGTCGTGTGGCGGCATCCGCCCCGCCTCTGCCCGGACACCCGGTGCATTCCGCCGGCTTGCTGACATGCCATGCGCTCATCTCCGGCTTCGTGTTCTTCGGCGGAGCATCGACCTGGCCTGATCAGACCTCCATTGCCTATCTCACGTTTCCCGTCGCCTTGCTGATCGCCGTCAACGCGGGATCGCACCTGGCAACCCTCGCCGTGGCCGTCGTCGCGGTTTTCGGACTGGTCGGCACCTGAACGGGGTGGGGCCCTTCACCTTCTCGACACCGACGACCGATCACCTGCTGCTGGAGCTGTTTCCGCGCCATCAACGCCGGCTCGACGCTGTTCGTCCATGGCCTTGCCGCGGCCCAGCGCAACGCGGCCAATCAGCTGCGGAGGGCTTCGACCGCTTCCGCTCGCTTGCCGCCCTGTCGGCGGATTGGTACTGGGAGACGGACGTCAACCAGCGGTTCACGCGGGTGTCCGGCCGTGCCGTCGATTCCGGCCTCTTGATCCCGCGAACTTCATCGGGCGCTCGCGCTGGGAACTGCCTTGCGTGGTGACCGACGAGGAAAGGCAGCGTCACGATTCGGCCATGGCCCGGCGCGAATCGTTCCGCGATCTGATGCTGACGCGCCTCAACATGGGCGACACCGCCACGTGTCGATCAGCGGCGAGCCGGTGCTGGACGAATCGGGCCGGTTCGCCGGGTACCGTGGCGGGCCGCGACGTCACCGTGATGAAGCAGGCGGAGCACGAGATTGCCCAGTCGCGCGGATTCCTCAAGGCCCTGATCGACGCCATCCCGAGCCCTGTGCTGCTGAAGGATGGCCAGCACCGCTACGTGGAGGCCAATCCGTCTTTCGTGGAGTTCTTCGAACGGCCGCTCGACCGGATCGTGGGCCGCACGGACTTCGATTTCTTCACCCGCGAAGACGCCACCTATTTCCTCTCCACCGACCAGGCGGCGTTGCGCGGAGACGGGCCCGTGACCTCACGAGCGTCCCTTATCGCATCCACGACTCGATCCGGTGGATGCTCGTGCGCAAGACCGCTATCACGGCACCGGACGGCAAACGCTACATTCTTCTGGTTCTCTTCGACGTGACCGGCAAGAATGCGACCGAAGAGCGCCTGCGCGAGAGCGAGCAGCGATTCCGCAGCCTGACGGAACTGTCGGCGGACTGGTACTGGGAGCAGGACGACCGCTACCGCTACACCTATTCGTCCGATAGCGCGGCCGGCCACATGGTCGAGACCGGTTCGGAGCTCATCGGCCGGACCCGTTTCGAAGCCGAATTCGACTGGCCATCGGATCAGGCGATGCGGGACCACCGCGCCACACTGGATGCCCGGCGGCCGTTCCGGGACCTCGTGCTCCGCTCCCGCAAGACCGGCCGCTGGGGCCTGTCCAGTGGCGAACCCGTGTTCGATGCCGGCGGCGCCTTCAAGGGATACCGGGGCGTCGGCCGGGATATCACGGATCTCAAGACTGTCGAGGAACAGTTGCGCGAGAGCGCGAATGCCGGTTCCGCGACTTCGCGGAAGCCGCGAGCGAATTCGTGTGGGAACAGGACGCCCATGGCGCCTATACGTACCTCTCGCCGCGGGTCCGCAACGTGCTCGGCTACGCGAACACCGAACTGATCGGGCGGCGGCCTGCCGATCTCATGCCCGCAGGCGAGAACGAGCGGGTTTCGCTGTGGCTGGACGACCATGTGCGGCCGGACGGTTCCTAAGGGCGATCTGGGGCACACAACGCTCTCACCCGCAGCGGGTCCATCGTCTGGGTGAGCGTGAACGCGGTAGCCATGCGGGGACGAAGCGGGCCGCGCGGTCGGGCAACGCGGGACAGCGCGGGACATCACGGACCGCAAGGCCGCGGAGGAACGCATCAGCCAGCTGGCGACGCGCGATGCGCTGACCGGCCTGCCCAACCGGCTGCTGCTCCAGGATCGTCTGGAGCAGGGGCTGGTGAACTCACGGCGAAACCGCGAATCCCTGGCGCTGATGTTCATCGATCTCGACCGCTTCAAGAACATCAACGATTCCCTGGGCCACGATGTCGGCGACCTGCTGCTGAAGGAGGTCGCCACGCGGATGCAGACGTGCATCCGCAAGGTGACACCCTGGCACGGCTGGGTGGCGACGAGTTCGTGATCACGCTCGAAGGCCTGCAACAGGCGGAGGATGCCGCCCACGTGGCGGACAAGATCACCGCGGCCCTTGCACGGCCCGTGGAGGTCCGGGCGCACACCCTCAACACGTCCTGCTCGATCGGCATCAGCATCTTTCCGGACGATGCCGAGGATGCCGCCACGCTCATGAAGAACGCGGACACGGCGATGTACCACGCCAAGGAGAAGGGGCGGCGCAACTACCAGTTCTTCTCGCGCGAGATGAACATCCGCGCGGTGGAGCGGCACGATCTGGAGAACGCGCTGCGGCTTGCGCTCAACCGGGACGAGTTCGTGCTGCACTACCAGCCGCAGATCGACATCGCCACCGGCCGGATCGCGGGTGTGGAAGCCCTGCTGCGCTGGAAGCATCCGGTCAAGGGCCTCGTCGCACCGGCCACGTTCATCGAAGTGGCGGAGGAGACCGGCCTCATCGAGCCCATCGGGGCCTGGGCCCTGCGCGCCGCCTGCGAACAGAACAAGGCGTGGCAGGACGCCGGTTATCCCGCCCTGCGGGTGGCCGTCAACGTCTCTGCCCGCCAGTTCCACCAGCCCAACGAGTTCGCGCGTGCCGTGCAGCGCATCCTCGCGCGCACCGGGCTCGATCCGATGTGGCTGGAGCTCGAGATGACCGAGTCCGTGCTGTGGCAGTCGGCGGACGAGAGCATCCAGGCGTTCCGCAGGTTGGGGAAGTTGGCACGCGCCTGGCGGTGGACGACTTCGGCACGGGTACCGCTCGCGACACTCGGCAGTTGCCCATCGACACGCTCAAGATCGACTGTTCCTTCGTGCGCGATGTCGACTCGACAAGGGCAGCGACGTCATCGTGGCCACCATCGTGGGATGGCCCACAGCCTCAACCTCCGCGTCACTGCGGAAGGGGTCGAGAATCTCGCGCAGCCGTCTACCCTCAAGCGTCTGGGCTGCGACGAGTATCAGGGCTTTCTCTTCAGCAAGCCCGTACCGGCGGACGAGATCGCGCGTCGCTACCTGCGCCGCGGCAGCTCAATTTCGGCGCGTGAGCCACCGCACGGCAGACGCTGCGCCGGTTCAGCCGGCGCGCAGTGGATGTCGTCGTGATCGGCGGAGGCGCCACGGCCCGGGCATCGCGCTGGATGCCGCGCAACGGGGATTCTCCGTGGCACTGGTCGAAGCACGCGACTTCGCGGCCGGCACGTCCTCGCGAGCCACCGTTGCTGCACGGCGGGGTCCGGCTACCTGCCCAGGGGAACCTGGCCCTCGTGCGAGGTGGCGCTGCGCGAACGCACGGTCATCATGGGCAACGCGCCGCATCTTGCGCAGCCCCTGCCCTTCGTCCTGCCACTCTACGTGATTGCGCGTGGCGCGCTGTTCGATCGCTGGTTCTACCGGGTCGGGCTGGGTCTCTACGACCGCCTGGCTGGAGAAGCCGCCATCCATCGGACCGACACGCTGACGCCGCCGCGGCACGGTCCTGCATTCCCGCGCTGAAGACGGAGGGGCCTGCGGCTGCCGTGCGTTACCGGGGATGGCCAGTTCGAGGATGCGCGCCTGGCGCTGCCCCGGCTCCGCACGGCGATGAGCCAGAAGGTGCGGCGGCCCTCAATCACTGCCGGGCGGTGGAACTCCTGCGGGAGGGCGGCCGCATCGCAGGCATCGTGGCGGAGGATGCCGAAACGAGCCGCCGTCTTCGCCTGCAAAAGCCGCTGCGTGATCAACGCCACGGGGTCTGGGTGGATGCGATCCGGCATCTGACGCCTCGAACGAAACGGATCTGGTGGTCCCCAGCCGTGGCACGCATCTTGTCGTCGACCGATCGTTTCTTCAGGGCGATCACGCCTGTGCCAGCTGCCGCGCACCGCGGACGGGCCGCGTGCTCTTCGCGATTCCCGGCTGGGACGCGTGCTGCTCGGGACGACTGACGTGGCTGCGTCCTCCGCACCCCAGGAGCCGGAGGCAGACTCCGCCGAAGTCGACTTCTGTTCTCCGCGAGGCCGCATCCGTCCTGGTACGACTCGCCGCAGCGCCACGACGTGCGCTCTGTGGGTCAGCTGCGCCCCAGTGAAGCCTGCCGCGCCGTCCGGCGCCGCGACAAAGTCCGTGTCGCGCGAGCACCGTGCACGTGGACCGCTCCGGTCTCGTCAGCGTCATGGGCGAAAATGGACGACCTATCGCTCGATGGCGGGAAGACGTGCTGCAGCGATGCACCGATGCCGGCTTTCGCCCGCGCCCCGCAGGCGGGACGGCAGCCCTTCGCTTGCACGGCTGATCGAGCGGTCGGGTTCGATCACCGAAGCACCCGGTCTGCACCTCGTACGGCGCCGATGCACCGCGTAGCCGCACCGCCCGGACCGAAGTCCGAACTCGCCCCTGGGGCTGACTGGAGGGCATGGTGCGCTTCGCTGCGCGTGAGGAGCACGCGCGCCCGTGGAAGACGTGCTCGCGAGACGATCGCGGCTGCTGTTCCTGGACGCTTCCCGTGCAGCAAGTTCGCACCGCGCGTTGCGGAGATCCTCGAGGAAGAACTCTGGCCGGCTTTCGACGCGCAGGCGTCGTGCCGTGCGTTCGTGGAACTGGCGGCGCGGTACGCGTGCGTTCCCCGAATCGGCGCTACCGCGTCAGATCCTTCATCGCCCGGTCGAGCCCCCTTCCAGCGTGAGGGGGAACATCCGCTCGCCCATCAACTGGCGCGTGAGCTTGATCGAGTCGTAGTAGTCCCAGCGGTCTTCCGGCTGCGATTCAGCCAGACGGTCTTGGGATAGACGTCCAGCACCTGCTGCAGCCACACCGCTCCCGCTTCCTCGTTGTGGTGCTCGATGGATCCGCCCGATAGGCGATCTCTGTCCGTGTTGGCGGTGGCATCGCCGACGAAGATCGCTCGTTAGTGGTCGTGGGCGTAGGCAGTAAGGCGTAGCCGCAGCATGGGAAAAGCGCTCGCCGTTGCGGCGGTGCCGGTTGTCCTTCCAATCTCTCCGTAGACGAAATTGTGGAAGTAGAAGTACTCCATGTGCTTGAACTCGGCGCGCGCCGCGGAGAAGAGCTTCTCGCACACCTTCACGTGGTCGTCCACGGAACTGCCCACGTCCAGGAACAGCAGCACCTTCACGCCGCGTTGTGGCGCTCCGGCACTATCTTTGATGACCAGCCAGCCCGCGTTGCGGGTGGTGGAGCGCACCGTGTCGTCGAGATCCAGTTCGTCGGCCGCCCTTCCCGCGCGAATCGCCGCAGCCGCTTCAGCGCCACCTTGATGTTGCGTGTGCCCAGCTCCACGGTGTCGTCGAGGTTGCGGTACTGCCGCTCGTCCCACACCTTCACGGCGCGGCGGTTGCGCGAGCCGTCCTGGCCGATGCGCACGCCCTCCGGGTTGTAGCCGTAGGCGCCGAAGGGCGAGGTACCGGCCGTGCCGATCCACTTGGAACCGCCCTGGTGACGGCCCCCTTTCCTCGAGGCGCTTGCGCAGCGTCTCCATGAGCTTTTCCTAATCCGCCCAGGGATTCGATGGCCGCCTTGTCCCCGTCCGACAGGAGCAGTTCCTCGCCTGCTTGCGCAGCTCTTCCGGTAGCACGGTTACAGCATCCCGCGGGTCGGGGATCTGCGCGATACCCTTGAAGTACTCGGCGAACACCCGGTTGAACTTGTCGTCGTTGGATTAAACCCGTCCTTCACGAGGGGCAGGCCCCGTCGGGCGAGGTAGTAGAACCCCTCCACGTTGTAGCTCGGCAGTTCCGCCGTGATGCCGGGCATGAGGGTGAGGTATTCCCTTCACCGACACCGGCAACCCGCCTTCCTTCAGCTTGATGAAGAAATCGATGAGTATGGCCCGCTCGCGGAACGACGGCCCAAGCGAAAACGAACGCCGTTCGCCACGAACTCGAGGCGCCGAACAGGTGGACATCCTGCTCGTTCTGAGCAGCGCCCCGTGCAACGGCGGAACGATCAGCCCTGGTCCTGGCTGTGCAGTGCCCTGCGGGAATGTCCTCGGCAACGAGCAGCTTCAGCCAGTCCAGCAGTTCGAGGTCGAGGGTTTCTTCTTCAAGCCCGGCACGTCGCGGAACTCGAAGAAGACGGTGAGCGCCTTTTCCAGCAGCGTGCGCTTGAGACCGGGATAGTGGACTCGACGACGCGCTCCATCGTCTCGCGGTCGGGGAAAGCGGGATGGTGGAAGAAGCAGCGGCGCAGGAAGGCATCCGGCAGCCCTTTTCGTTGTTGGAGGTGATGATGATGGCCTCCCGATGCCGCGCCTTTCACGAGCTGCTGCGTCTCGTAGACGTAGAACTCCATGCGGTCCAGTTCGCGCAGCAGATCGTTGGGGAACTTTGATGTCGGCCTTGTCGATCTTCGTCGATCAGCAGCACTGCCGGGGTATGCCGCATCGAAGGCTTCCCCAGACCGGGCCGCGCTTGATGTAGTTGGCGATGTCGTGCACACGCGTATCGCCGAGCTGCGAATCGCGCAGGCGCGACACCGCGTCGTACTTCCCTGTACAGCCCTTGCTGCGCCTTGGGCCGTGGACTTGACGTGCCACTGAGTAGCGGGCGTCCCAGCGCGCTTGCGACTTCCAGCGCCAACATCGTCTTGCCGGTTCCGGCCCGCCTGACGAGCAGCGGGTGCTTCCAGCGGGTGATGGTCGCGTTGACGGCCACGTGAGATCGTCGGTGGCGACGTAGGGTCCGGTGCCGCCGGTGAGCCGCATGGGAGAAGGGGGAGCGGGTGGGAGACAGCCCTCAGGGTACAACATGTGGGCCCGGGCACCGTCGGACCGGACTTGCCCCTGGCGTGACCCCTCGCGTGGATGGTCGCGCGCACCTGGCGGTTGACGGACGACCGGGATGCTTCGATCCGTCCCCGGCTTTTCGCTACCACGCGGGTCGTTGCCGACGACGCGCCACCTGGTCTTCCGGTCGCAAGTGACCGCCCCATCCACCATGCGCAGGAATCTGGCGATACCCGGAAGCGATCCTCAATTATTCCACCCCGGCCAGTGCCGGGCGTCGGCAAGGCTCCAGGTTCCGTGTAACGGCCACCGCGCAACAGCTGTCGAAACCCGGACCGCCATCGCGTAGCGGAACTCGCCGCTCGCTTGTGCCACGGCACGAACGGAGCGCGCGATACCGTGAGTTCCAGCTTCTGCTGGCCTGACGCCCCCCGGGTTCCTTGGTACCGCAGCTTCAAGTGCGCGAGTTCGTCGGCCTGGCCGGCGCGGGCGCCGCGTCGCGAGGGCCATAGCGCTTCCGTCGATGAGGCCCCGGGCCCCGGCGAGCGTGCGTTCGTACAGTGCCGTCGGTGCGCCCCGCGCCGATGTCGCCTGCATCCACGCGGTCGTTGTTGAAATCCTCGCGCTGCAGCGCCCGGTTCTCGTGGCCTGATCGACGGTACTCCTGTACTGTGGTCGGGTTGAACTCGATCTGCACCTTGACGTCGCGCGCGATGGTGGCGAGCGTGAGGTTTGGTCTCGTTGACGAGCACCTTGTGCCCTTCCATCAGGTTGTCGACGTAGAGTACGCGCCGTCGTCTCGGGCATCCGCCAGCCGCTCTGTCAGCTGCTCGTAGTTGCCCGTCCCGGAAGCTGAGTGTGGTCAGCGCTACACCCGACTTGCGGTTTCTCCCACCATCGCCTTCAACTGCCGGAAGTCCGTGACACCCACGTTGGTCGCCATCGGTGGCCAGCAGGATGCGGTTGATGCCGCCGGAATGAAGGTCGCTGCGCCGTTTGGGCCGCAAGGTCGATGCCAGCCGCTGGCGCCCGCCGTGCTGCCTCCGGCCGTCAGCGCATCGATGGCGGCCGCGATGCGTGCGCGCTCGCTGCCGGGCGTGGGCGGAGAACGACGGCGGTCTGGCCCGCGTAGGTGACGAGCGTGATGCGGTCGCGGTCTCGCAGCTCGTTCACCAGCAGCTTGAGGAGGACTGCAGCAAGGGCAGCTTGTCCGGGGAGTGCATCGATCCGGACACGTCGACAAGGAAGACCAGATTCGCCGGCGGCAGCGTCTCCTTGGCCTGGTCGCGCCCCTTGATCGCCACGCGCAGGATCACGTTGCCCGCGTTCCAGGGCGACGGCGCCAGCTCCGTGTGCACGGCGAAGGGGCTCGCGTCGGCTGGCGCGGCATAGTCGTAGGGGAAATAGTTGACCATCTCCTCGACACGCACGGCGTCCGGCGGCGGCAACTGCCCCGCGGAGAGCATGCGGCGCACGTTGCTGTAGCTGCCGGTATCCACATCGATGCTGAAGGTGGACACCGGCGTTTCGGCAACCCGATGCACGGGGTTGTCGTTCAACGATTGATACCGCTCCCGGAATTCGTCGACCTCCGGGTAGGCCGCCTCGGCGGGTGCCGAGTGGACGATGGACGCCGCCTTTTCGCGCTTGCCGACGTCGGCGTGGCCGGCCTGGAACTGCCGCACGGCCGCCAGCGTGCCGGCCGTGGCGTGCGAGGAGCCGCCCGCTCTCCGCCTCTCGAGCGGGTGCAGGTGGCGATACAGGTGAGGCCTCGGACAACGGACGATTCGCGCCAACGGATTCCGCGGGCAGGATCGCCGGAAACGGTGCCTCGACGTCAGGCTTGCCCGACGTGGGCCCTGTGGGGGTTTCGCCCGCTTTTTCCTGAGGAACTCTGGCGCAGGCGGCCAGAAGAAGGGTCAGAACCACCGCCGCGGCGGTGCGGGAAACGTGCATGTCGATTCTCCTGATCGGTGACGGAAAGTGCTTGCCCGGTCACTGAAACGGAGGAGAAACGCAAACGGGGTCAGGGATGGTCCGATTGATTGGCGCGACCGCGCGCGCCGGATCCGACCATTTACCCGGGCCGCTCTTCGGCGCACCTCCCGACCCCGCCGCCAAGTTGGTCCAGGCCCATCACTTCGGCTTCCACGAGTTGTGGAACTGCACGATGTACCACCGGTCGCCGCGCTTGTGCAGCACCGAGGAATTGCGCGACGGGCCGTTGGTGGTCATCTTTCCGTCCAGCGTGCGCTCGGACTGCCAGCGGGCAGTGGTCAGAACCACATCCTCGGTGAGTTGCGTGGCCGTGATCTCGAACACATTGGACTTGACCGTGCCGCGCGTACCCGACAGTGCCCGCACGAAGTACTCGCGTACACCGGCGGGATCGGTGACCAGATCGGGAGAGATGGTGCCGATGAACAGCACGTCGTCGGAGAACACGGTCATGATCTGATCGTGGTTGTCCGTCCGGAAGTACTCGAAAAACTTCTCGTACAGCGCGAGCGCGTCTTCGCGAGGACCTGCAACGGCATACGTGGTCCATAGCGAGACCAGAACGGCAAGGACGATTCGAACCATGGGTTGCTCCTCGAAAAGGTGACGGCTGGTGCGAAAGATCTGGCGAAGGGGTGAATCCGACCTCCCCTGGCATTTCCGGCAACCAGGTCGACGCACTCGTCTTGGGTGAGCCGGCAATGTCCGCGGTGCGCGCGGTCCCACGAGTGCAAACGACGGATCGATGATATCGCCGATCACCTGGACGAGACCGCACGACAGGCATTGCGATTCGGCGCTCTGCAAGTTCTCCCCGTGTACGCGCTGCCGGAACCGGGGACCGATCGGCCATAATTGCGGTCCGCTTCCCGCCTCCGGAGACTGTCATGCCGAAGTTCAATGCCAACCTGTCCATGATGTTCAACGAGGTGCCGTTCCTGGAGCGATTCGGCGCGGCGGCAAGGGCCGGATTCAAGGGTGTCGAGTTCCTCTTCCCCTACGACTTCCAGCCGCAGCAGATCCGGGACGAACTGGACCGCCATCGTCTGGAGATGGTGCTGTTCAACATGCCGCCGGGCGATTTCGCCGCGGGCGATCGCGGCCTCGCATGCGATCCGGCGCGAGCCGGCGAGTTCAAGGACGGCGTGGGCAAGTCGCTCGAATACGCCAAGGTGCTGGGGGTCAAGCGGCTGCACGTGATGGCGGGCCTGAAGCCGCGCGGCGTGGGGGAGGAAACCATGCGCGAAACCTATCTCCAGAGCCTCCGCTATGCAGGCGCGGAGGCGGCCAAGGCGGGTCTGGAGATCCTCATCGAAGCCATCAACACGCGCGACATCCCCGGCTTCTACCTCAACACGTCCGACCAGGCGTTCGACGTGATGCACTACGCGAGCGTGCCCAACCTGCGCTTCCAGTACGACATCTACCACATGCAGATCATGGAAGGCGACCTCGCACCCACCATCGAGAAACATCTCGCGAAGATCGGCCATATGCAACTCGCGGACACGCCCGGACGCCACGAACCCGGCACCGGCGAAATCAACTACGACTTCCTCTTCCGCCATATCGACAAGGTCGGGTACACGGGTTGGATCGGCTGCGAATACCGCCCGGCCGGCCGCACCGAGGATGGCCTGGGCTGGATGCGCCCCTATCTCTGACCGGAACAAAGCGATGGCCCTCCGCCGCAAGCGGCGCCGATGACGGATCGCCGCAACGCGCCCGCCTGGCTGCCCCACGCCGTGCTCGCGGCGGGTGTGCTGGTGGTGTCGACGGCGTCGATCCTGATCCGGTACGCGCATCAGGAGGGCGCCAGTTCCACGGCCATCGCTGCCCTCCGCCTCGCCTTCGCCACGGCGCTGTTGACGCCCTATGCGTGGCCGCGCGCGAGACGCGAGATCGCAGTGGCGGACCGGCGGGCCGTTCTTTTCGCGGTGGGTTCCGGCCTCGTGCTGGCCGTCCACTTCGCGACGTGGATCAGTTCTCTCGAATACACCTCGGTGGCTGCCAGCGCCGTGCTGGTGACGACCAATCCCATCTGGGTCGGTCTCGCGGCATGGCTGTGGATGCGGGAACCCGTCGGGCGGCGTGCAGTTCTCGGGATCGGCCTGGGGATGGCGGGGGGGCTGGTGGTCTTTTTTGCAGAGGCGAACGGTGCGGGTGCCAGCCCGAACGCGATGCTCGGAAATCTGCTCGCGCTGGCCGGAGCCCTGGCAGCCTCGGCCTATCTCCTCATCGGCCGCCGCGTCAGGAATCACCTGTCCCTCACCGCCTACATCTGGATCGCGTACGGATCGTCAGCCGTCGCCCTCCTTCTCTTCGCAGCCGTCACGCGACAGGCGCTGTTCGGACTGACGTGGCTCGCCTACGGTCTCCTTCTGGCGCTCGCGGCGGGTCCGCAGCTCATCGGTCACACCACGTTCAACTGGGCGGTCCGGCGCCTGCCGGCCCCCGTGGTGGCCATGGCCATTCTGGGCGAGCCGGTCGGAGCGGCCGTGCTGGCCTGGCTCCTGTTCGGAGAATCGGCGTCGCCGGCGCAACTCGCGGGTTTCGCGCTGCTGCTCGCGGGGATCTACATGTCGGCAAGGGATGAAGGCGAGCGGCCTGCGGCGGGGGACTGAACGGCGTGTAAGCTAACGCCCCTTTGCCGGACTACGCCTGCTGCCCCATGTCGCACGAACCACGTGACCTTCTGCGCCGCATGTTCGACGCGGCCATCGCCTCCGCCATGCCGGACGTCTGTATTCCGGCGCACCTGCCCGAGCCGCCCAAGGGCCGTACCCTCGTCATCGGCGCGGGCAAGGCGTCCGCGGCCATGGCCAAAGCGGTGGAAGACCACTGGAACGGCCCGCTGGAGGGTCTCGTGGTCACGCGCTACGGACACCGGGTGCCGACCCGTTCCATCGAGATCGTGGAGGCAGCCCATCCCGTACCGGATCTCGCGGGCCGCGAGGCCGCCGAGCGGATCCTGGGTCTGGTGCAGGGGCTGACGGCCGACGATCTCGTCCTGTGCCTCATCTCCGGTGGCGGTTCGGCGCTGCTCACCCTGCCGGCGTCCGGCCTGACGCTGCAGGACAAGCAGGCGATCAATCGCGCGCTGCTCAAGAGCGGCGCCAACATTACCGAAATGAACTGCGTGAGAAAGCACCTGTCCGCCATCAAGGGAGGCCGCCTCGCCGCGGCCGCAGCTCCGGCGCGGGTGGTGACGCTCACCATTTCGGACGTGCCGGGGGACGACCCCGCCGTCATCGCCTCCGGACCGACCATCGCCGATCGCACGACCTTCGCCGATGCACTGGCCATCCTGCGCAAGTACGGCATCACGGAACCCGCCTCGGTTCTCGAGCACCTGCACGCAGCCGAAGAGGAAACACCCAAACCCGGCGATTCCCGGCTCGCGCGGTGCGAAACACACATGATCGCCACGCCGCAGATGGCGCTGGAAGCGGCGGCGGCCGTTGCCCGGGACGCCGGCTGTGCGGCGATGATCCTGGGCGACGCGCTTGAAGGCGAATCCCGCGACGTCGCCATGGTTCACGCGGGAATTGCACGGCAGGTGCTCCGGCACCGTCAGCCTGTCCCCGCGCCCTGCGTGCTGCTTTCCGGCGGCGAGACCACTGTCACGGTGCGGGGAAAGGGCCGGGGCGGACGCAACGTGGAATTCCTCCTGGCGCTCGCGGTGGCGCTGGATGGCGCGCCGGGCGTCCATGCGCTGGCGGGCGACACCGACGGCATCGACGGTGCGGAGGAAACGGCAGGCGCCATCGTGACGCCGGACACCCTGGCGCGGGCAGCCGCTGCCGGCGTGGACGCCAAGGCACGCCTTGCCGATAATGACGGGCACGGCTTCTTCGAGGCGCTGGGTGACGGTGTGGTCACCGGCCCGACGCTCACCAACGTGAACGACTTCCGCGCCATCCTCATCGAGAGCTGACATGGGCAAACCCGAAACTCTCCCCGACACCCAGTTCAGCACCGACGCCGGTCAGCTGGTCAGCCGTCTGCGGCAGGTGCTGCCGGAGCACTGCCTGCTCGTCACGCCGGAGGAAACCAGGCCCTACGAGTGCGACGGTCTGTCCGCGTACCGCAAGGTGCCTCTCGCGGTGACGCTGCCTGAGAACGAAGCGCAGGTTCAGGCGGTTCTCAAGGTATGTCACGAGCTGAAAGTCCCGGTCGTGGCACGTGGCGCGGGTACCGGACTCTCGGGCGGCGCGCTGCCGCACGAGCAGGGCGTGACGCTGGGCCTGTCCAAGATGAAAAGCATCCTGGAGATCGACCCCGTGGCGCGGATCGCCCGCGTTCAACCGGGCGTGCGCAATCTCGCGATCTCCGAAGCCACCGCCGTTCACGGTCTCTACTACGCGCCGGACCCCTCCAGCCAGATCGCCTGCTCCATCGGCGGCAACATCGCCGAGAACTCGGGCGGCGTGCACTGCCTCAAGTACGGCCTCACCGTTCACAACGTGCTCAAGGTGCGTTTCGTCACCATCGAAGGCGAAGTGATGGAACTGGGCGGAGACGGACTCGACGCCGCGGGCCTCGACCTGCTTGCCCTCATCATCGGCTCCGAAGGAATGCTGGGCGTGGTGACCGAGATCACCGTGAAACTGCTGCCCAAGCCTCAGCTCGCGCGCGTGGTGCTGGCGTGCTTCGACTCGCTCGAGAAAGCCGGCGCGGCGGTGGCGAACATCATTGCAGCAGGCATCATTCCCGCCGGTCTCGAAATGATGGACAAGCTCGCCACGCAGGCGGTGGAGCAGTTCGTGCGGGCGGGTTATCCGCTGGATGCCGAAGCGATCCTGTTGTGCGAGTCCGACGGTACGCCCGAGGAGGTCGCCGCCGAGATCGAACGCATGGAAGCCGTGATGCGCGCAAGCGGCGCCACGGAGATCCGCCTGTCCAGGGATGAAACCGAACGGCTGAAGTTCTGGTCAGGGCGCAAGGCCGCTTTCCCCGCCGTGGGCCGGATCATGCCTGACTACTACTGCATGGACGGCACGATTCCCAAGCGCAAGCTCGCGGCCGTGCTGAGCGGCATCGAAGCGCTGTCAAAGGAGTTCGGCTTGTCCTGCCCCAACGTCTTCCACGCCGGCGACGGCAATCTGCATCCGCTCATCATGTTCGACGCGAACAAGCCGGGCCAGGCGGAACAGGCTGCGAAGTTCGGCTCCCGCATTCTCACGCTGTGCGTCGAGGCGGGCGGCACCGTCACCGGCGAGCACGGCGTGGGAGTCGAGAAGATCAACGAGATGTGCGTGCAGTTCGCGCCCGAAGAATTGCTGACGTTCCACGCGGTCAAGCGCGCCTTCGACGAACGGGGCCTGCTCAATCCGGGCAAGGGCGTGCCCACGCTCCACCGCTGCGCCGAGTTCGGCATGATGCACGTGCGCCGCGGGCAGGAACGCTTCCCCGACATTCCCCGCTTCTGACCATGATCGAACAGTTCACGGAGGCCGTTCGCGCGGCATCCTCGCAGGGCCGTTGCTTGCGCGTCCGCGGCGGCGGCACCAAGGATTTCTACGGTGTCGCGCTGGAAGGCGACATCCTCGACACTCGCGGCTACGCCGGCATCGTGGACTACGATCCGGCCGAACTCGTGCTGACGGCCCGGGCGGGAACGCCGCTCGAGGACGTCGAATCGACGCTCGCTGCGAGCGGGCAGATGCTCGCGTTCGAGCCCCCGCGATTCGGTCCGGCCTCGACCATCGGTGGCGTCGTCGGCGCGGGGTTCTCCGGTCCGCGACGGGCCGCCGCGGGCTCCGCACGTGACTTCGTGCTGGGCATGCGCATCGTCGATTCCGCGGGCCAGGATCTGTCGTTCGGCGGACAGGTCATGAAGAACGTCGCCGGCTACGATCTGTCGCGCCTCATCGCCGGCTCGTTCGGCACCCTGGCGCTGATCACCGAGGTGTCCCTCAAGGTCCTCCCGGTTCCGGAGACCGAGGCGACCCTCCAGTTCGACCTGGACGAAGCGCAGGCCATCGACCGCATCAACCGCTGGGCTGCACAGCCCCTGCCCATCTCGGCATCGTGTCACGTCGACGGCAGGCTGACGGTCAGGCTGTCCGGCGCCAAAGCCGCGGTCGATGCCGGACGCGCGAAAATGGGCGGAGACCCGCTCGCCGAGGCAGAGGCCTTCTGGGCATCGCTCCGTGACCAGACGCACCCGTTCTTCGCGGGCGCGTCGACGTTGTGGCGCCTGTCCATCAAGAGCACGACAGCGCCCGTGGCCCTGGGTCCGCAACTCCTGGAGTGGAACGGCGCGCTTCGCTGGATCGCCGCCGACCTGGACCATGATCGCGCGCATGCGGCGGCAGCCGGGGCGGGTGGTCACGCCACGCTCTATCGTGGCGGCGAAAAGTCACGCGGCATCCAGCGTCTCGCCCCGCCGGTGCTCATCCTGCACGAGAAGCTCAAGCGGTCGATCGATCCCACATCGACCTTCGGCCGCCACCGCATCCACACAGAGTTCTGAGAATGAACGCGTGCATGCGATGCAACGCAGCCATTCACGGTCGAAACGGGCGCCGAGCCGCCTCGAGCTCGTTTCGCAGTCTCTTGCTCGACAAAGTGCACGTGCATCGCGACAGCGATGCCTTCGTAGCTCTTGATTCGCGGCAGGCGCCGAGCCGCCTCAAGCCTGCCGCGGAAGCGGGCTATCGGCGAAGCGGTCCGGCATCGCGCAAGCGATGCCGCGTTGCCTTTCGCAATCGAAACGAGCGCCGGCGCCTCAAGCTCAACTCTTGCTCGACAAAGTGCACGTGCATCGCGGCAGCGATGCGTACACTTTGTCGAAATAGCCATCATGAAACCCATCTCGCCGACTTCATCAAGGACACCGCCGAAGGCGTGGAGGCCGAAGCGATCCTGCGCCGCTGCGTGCACTGCGGCTTCTGTACCGCGACCTGTCCCACCTACCAGCTGCTGGGCGACGAGCTGGACGGACCTCGCGGACGGATCTATCTCATCAAGCAGGTCCTCGAAGGCACACCGGCCACCGAGAAGACTCAGCTTCACCTGGACCGGTGTCTTACCTGCCGTTCCTGTGAAACGACCTGTCCGTCAGGCGTGGAGTACGGCAAGCTCGTGGACATCGGCCGCCGCGTGGTGGAAGAGCAGGTCGGGAGGCCGGCCGGGGAGTCGATCAAGCGCAAGGCGATGGCGACCGTCTTTTCCAGCGCGCCCGTCTTCGCTCCGGCGCTCGCGCTGGGACGAACGTTCAGCGCTCTGGTTCCGGAGACCCTGCGCAAGAAGATCCCTCCGGCCGCCTCGGCAGGACCCTGGCCTTCGGCACGCCACTCACGCCGCATGGTGGTGCTGGAAGGATGCGTTCAGCCGTCGCTCGCCCCGGACATCAATGCCGCCGCCGCCCGGGTGCTGGACCGCATCGGAATTTCGCTGGTGAAGGCGGATCGAGCGGGCTGCTGCGGCGCCGTTGCGTTCCACCTCAACAAGCAGGAGGAAGGCCGCGCGCACATGCGGCGCAACGTGGATGCGTGGACGCCGCTGCTGGAATCCGGGGTGGAGGCAGTCGTCATGACGGCCAGCGGCTGCGGATCCACCGTCAAGGAGTACGCGCACTACCTGGCTCACGATCCGACGCATGCGAAGACCGGGGAGCGCGTCTCGACCGCCACCCGCGATCTGAGCGAGGTGCTCGCTGCGGAGAAGTCCGCCCTTCTGCCCTTGCTCGAGAAAGCGGCTGCGGGAAAGCCCCGGCGCACGCTTGCCTACCACCCACCCTGTTCACTCCAGCACGGCCAGCAGATCCGCGGTCTCGCCGAGTCCTTGCTCGTCGCGGCGGGGTTCGAACTCACGCCCGTCCCCGATTCCCATCTGTGTTGCGGCTCGGCGGGTACCTACTCGCTGCTCCAACCGGAACTGTCCCGGCGGCTGCTGGACAACAAGGTGAAGGCGTTGGAAGGAGGTGCTCCAGCCGGCGTCGCCACGGCGAATATCGGCTGTCAGACACACATCCAGAGCGGGACCGGCTTGCCGGTCCGGCACTGGATCCAGTGGATCGACGACGTTCTGCGCTGACCGGGACTACTGTTCCGCGGCTTCCTTCTTCTTCTGTTCGGTACGCAGATAGGCGATCACCGCCACGATTTCCTCCATGGGCAGCGCCTCCCCGAAGGCGCCCATGGCCGTGCCCTTCACCCCTTCCGCGATGTTGCGGTAGAGATCCGAATTCTTTCCGCCACGCTTGAACTTGCCGCAGATGAGGCACGGACCCCTGCCGCCCTTGCCGCCACTGCCGTGGCAGAAGCCGCTGCACTTCTGGCCGAATCGGGTCTTGCCCAGTTCGATGGCCGCGGCGTCTTCCATGGGCACCGCCAGATCGTTCACCTCCGCTGCATCGTCCGCAACGGCGCAACTGCTTCCCGCGGCCAGACCAAGACCGAACACGACCGCTGCCACGAACATGCGAACGAACCGCTGGAACGCGGTTCCTTCGAGAAGAATCGCCATCACCCACCTCCGCCGTTTCAGTTCAGGACTCTTTCCGTTTGACCATCATCGGCCAGCGCGGGCGCACTGGGCAACTCCAGCGCCATGTCCCACTCGGCCTTCAGCACGGCCTGCTGCACCAGCTTCATCAGGCCATGGAGAAGATTCTCGCTCAATGTCAGATGCGCTCCCTGGCCTTGCGACGGCAGCAGGGCGATCAGGCTGCGGCCGTCGGCCTCTCGCCGAGCCTGGATTCTCGTGACGAGCAAGGGTTCGGGCCCCAAGGGTTGAACCCGCGGTGGCGCCTGGGGAGGCTCCGGTTCCGAGCGCGAGAACTTCACCTCACGCAGCGCCTTTTCGTGTTCGAAGTGCAGGACGGCGGTTCGTGCCTCCGGATTGGACTGGAGCTGGATCTCGGGCTTGATCTCCGCCATGCGGACCATGGCCATCCAGAAGCGCTTGACGCAACGGCGAGTCAGCCACAGGCGAACCTCCGCGGCGCCATCGATGAGCACCAGCATCAGGAGGCGGTCCTGTTCCGGGTCGAATTCGATGCGGATACGTTCCAGTTTCAAGTCGGGTCCATCCCTGGGAAGGCGCCGTTCTGGCAGGCCGGCAATCCGGAAACCGGCGGGCGCGCCTCGCCGATGTCTACCCGGTCGATTCTAGCCCGGGTATGTCCACGCGACGGGGCGTAAACTGATCCATCCCCTCGTCAGGCGCCTTTCGTGGGCAGAAAACCATGTTCATCGACGCAAAAGATGTGACAAAAGTCACATTCGTATTGTTCTGCTCGGCGCTGTTGGTTAGCGTGGGCTGTTCTTCCCGGAAGGGAGTGGTCGAGAAGTACACGAAAGAAGGCGAGACCGCCGCAACGACTCAGCGCGCCACTGATGCCGAGGGGTACTACCTGTCAGCCGTGGAACGTTCGAAATCGCTCGATTCCGCAACGCAGGCAGAGGCGCTGTACAACCTGGGACGGTTCTACCGGCAACAGGCCCGTTTTGCGGAAGCGGCGCGAGCCCTGGAGCAGTCTGGATCCCTGGCGCGGAACACCCCGCAGACGACGGACGGGGCCCATGCCAGACGGGATCTGGAGCTTGCCCGTTGCTATGCGGCCATGAACCGCTGGCAGGAGGGCGCGGTGGCACTCCGACGGTCTGCCAGTGGCTGGGGCGCATTGTCTGCCGAAGAAGGGAAGGACGCGCGCGCCCTTTCGGCCGTGTACTTCGAGCGTTTGCAACAGCTCGGGCTGGATTCCGCCGGACTGCCGCAGTAGCGGCGAGCGGCCGGCGGTCCACCCGCGTGCAGGAGGTGGACATGAAGCATCGGGCCGGAAAACGGCGGGTCCCTGGCGGGATCCCCGTTCCGTTGCAGCGCCTGCCCGTGGCGGTGAGACGCGTCGACGTTGTGGCCGTCGGAAAGCAGCGATCCAGAGTAGAGCATGGGGTGTCCCGTTCCCGGCCCGGGCAGCGGGACAGCCTGATGGAGATCCCGCGGAAGACTCCTTGCCGCAGCGTTGCTTGGCGGTCGTGCCGCGCGCTTCGGGGGCTCCTCCGGCCCCTCCCGAAGCACGAGGACTTCCGCCCATGCTGAAGCTGCTCGTCCTGCTCTTCTCCGCCGGCAAGCTGGGCAAGGTGGCGATCACCGGGCTGACGATGATCATCTCCGTGTTCGCCTACACGCTCGTATTCGGCGTGTGGTACGCCGTCGGGCTCGTGGGCCTCATATTCGTGCACGAAATGGGACATTTCATGGCCGCGCGGCAGCGGGGACTCGCTGTCGGCGCGCCGACGTTCATCCCGTTCGTGGGTGCCTGGGTGCAGCTCAAGACACTTCCCCACGATGTGGAGACCGAGGCCTACGTCGCCCTGGCGGGTCCGGTCGCCGGCACGCTTGTCTCCATCGCCTGTTACGTGCTTGCCCGCTCCTGGCACAGCGATCTGCTGCTGGCGCTTTCCTATGCGGGCTTCTTCATCAACCTGTTCAATCTCATTCCGCTGGCGCCCTTCGACGGCGGGCGGATCACCTCCATCGTCTCGCCGCGAGTGTGGCTGCTGGGCGTGCCGATCCTCGTCGCACTGTTCGTCTGGCGCCCCAGTCCCATGCTGCTGCTCGTCGCTCTGCTGGCTGCGCCTCACGTCTGGAAAGCGGTCAAGTTCGACCGGCGGGACCCTGCCAACGCCGTGTACTACGACGTGCCCACAAGAACACGCATCCTCTACGGGGTGACCTACCTGGCGCTCGCGTGCTATCTCGCCGTGATGACGGGGAAGTCCACGACATGCTGCAGTCCGCGAGACCTTCCGCAACGGAAGAGTCGCTCTAGAGGGGATGGTCAGCCAGCCGAGGACCGGGATCGACGAACTCTCTCGAGCTGTCACCGCGCGTCCTCGTCGCGGCTCGGTTCAGGCCCGGGCGATTCGCGCCGGTAGATCGGGTCTTCGCGCCAAAAAAAACGCCGGGGACGCGCCCCGGCGGGATATCGAGAGGAAGTCAAGAAGTACTTCGTCGCTTGCGAGGCCGCCGGTCGGTGTACGCGGCTGCCAGCACAATCGCAACGGACTGGAATTTACGCCGCGGCACCGAACCGCCACAGGCGCATCTCACCCGATCACTCCCAGGAATCATTCCCGGTCGCACCGGCCTGGGACTTGCCGGCTTCGATCACGGCGGGAAACAGGCCATGCGCCATGGCCAACCGGACAGCCTGAGTGGTGTTGGAGACATCCAGTTTCTGGCGAAGCGCGGACTGATAGTTCGCCACCGTCTTCTGGGAAAGCGACAGGACCCGCGCGATTTCGGCCACCGAGTGCCCCTCGACCAGCATCCGGAACACTTCGAACTCCCGCGCCGAGAGCGCCTGAACAGGATTGTTGCGCCCCGGCAGCGACAGGACCGCAAGCTCCTGGGCGATGTCCTGGCTCAGGTACAACCTGCCCGCCCCGACCGCCCGAATAGCGTCGATCAGAACGTCGGGCGCCGCCGCCTTGGTGACATACCCCTTGGCACCCGCCTTGAGTGCGCGGGAAGAGAACACCGCGTCGTCGTGCATGCTGAAAACGAGGACCCGCGCCTGGGCGTCCCGGGCGACGATGCGTCTGACCGCCTCGATGCCGCCGATGCCCGGCAGGCTGAGATCCATGACCACCACATCGGGATGCAGTTCCCCATACAGCCGATAGGCCTCTTCCCCGGTGGCTGCCTCGCCGATCACCGATAGATCGGCTGTGGCCTCGATGAGGCGCCGGTAGCCCTCCCGCACGACCGAATGATCGTCGACGAGCACCACGGATATTGGCCCTGCGCCCTGCTTCTTGTCGCGGTTGGTCATCTGATTGGAGAATCAAGAACGCCGGCACCCCGAAGAGGTGCCGGCGTCGTTCGATGCACGCGGATGCGCGAATCAGGCGTTGCGACGGCGGCGAGCCATTGCACCCAGCAGACCCAGCCCACCCAGAAGCATGGCGTAGGTGGAGGGCTCGGGCACGGCCGTGGGGATGAAGCCGGCGAAATCCGCACCTACGCGAGGCTGGCCTTCTTCGCCCGCCTGGAAGACACCGATGGCGGTATCGCCCAGCGTGTAGTACTGCGCGTTTGTCTTGAGCAGGAACAGTCCGCTGTATGGGTTGCCTTCCGAAAGGTTCACGTCGGACTGCATGCGGACGGTGTTGGCATCGTAAGGCGTTGCGCCGGTCAGGCTGGCCGAGTCCGTGCGACCGGCGTTGTACATGCGCAGGTCGAAGTCGCCAGTGAACAGCCATGCCGCAGAGACGTCGAAGGTCGTGGCTCCTTCCTCGAACCCATAACGATAGAGGAAGTTGAGTTCGGAGTCCTGCGATTGATCGGGTTCCACGCCGAGCCGCACGCGCGTACCGAACACCAGCATGTTGTCGCGTGAATCGCGGAAGACGAAGTCGTACAGATGGCCGATCTCGTCGAAGTCGCCAGGGATTTCACCAGGCAGTTCCATGTCTTCGGTGACGCGATGGTCCAGGAGCGTCAACGTTCCCGAGCCAGTCACTGCCCGTGGCAACCCACCAGCGGTCGCGATGGCGTTGTAGTTGATGATGGAAGGCACTTCGTCTGCGACGAGCCAGGTGATCGACGTGGCATCGAGATAGAAGCGGTCGACGTTAGGATTGTTGGCGCCAGCCTGCAGCGCCCCCGTCGTCGGCAGGGTGGTGAAATCGCCAGCGAGCGCGGGCGCGGCAACCAAGCCCAGCGCCACAGCCGCGGTGAGGTGTTTCAGTTTCATAGAGGTCTCCATTCAAGAATTGCCCGGTCGTGCGGACCCGGAGCGGTACTGCGCACAACGAAACGGCAGAAAGCGGAGGGGTTCATGCTCAGCGGCCTCCCGTATCGAAAACGAAGGTCATGGAAAGCCACAGCGCGCGCGGCGCGCCGGGGCCAACGAAAGTGGAATGCGTCCAGTCGTTCGAGTTGTAGTTGAACCCTGCGGCATCTCGCATGCCCCATACGGAAGGCGAGAACGGATTGAGCGCGAGTCCACCGGCCGTGACGTAATTGCGGTCGAACAGATTGTCCAGACGCAACCCGATGCTCAACTGCTTGTTGATCCGATAGCTCGTGGTCAGGTTGACGATGGCGTAGCCGGGAATCTTGCCTTCCCCGACGTACCTCCGGCCCGGTTCCACGGTGATCGACGGGTCGTTCGTGCCGAGCGTGGGGGCTCCATTGGAATCCGTCCCTTCCGGCACGTGGTCGTTGTTCTCGTTGCCGCGTACGTACGACCAGGAGTGCGCGATCATCGCCAGCCCCAGGTCCCAGCGGTCGGTGAACTCGTAGTTCCACGCGAGCCGCAGTGCATTCTGCGGAATGCCGGGAATCCGGTCTCCCGGCTCGATGCGAAAGGTGTTCACGCGCCCGACGATCGTCGTCGAGGTGCTGTTGGAGAGGTTCACGACTTCCGCCGGGCTTTCGAACGTGGCATCGATCCGCGAGTAGGACGCGCGGAACGAGTGCCGCCCCAGACCGCCTTCCAAACCCAGTTCCAGGCCGCGGCGACGGGTCTTGCCGAAGGTGTCGAACACCCCTCGATTCCGCGAACCCAGCGAAACGAACATGATGTCGTTCGCCAGGTTCGTCTGATACAGCGAGGCGTTCCAGGAGATCCCGTCCATCACCGCGCCGCGCACACCGATTTCGGACGTATAGGAGATGACTTGCGGCAGATAGGGGTCGCTCGTCAGTGCGGTCGGCACCGAACAACCCGGCGTGCGCCCGGTATTTCGCCCGCCACCGGCGAGACGCTCCGCTTCGCGGTCGCGCGCGCACCCCAGTTCGATGGTGCTGGGCACGCGCGACCCCTTGCTCCAGTTCACATACAGATTCAACGTCTCCCGCGGCAGCCACGAAATGCCGAAGGACGGGTTCAGGCTCTCGTATGTGAAATCGCCCTTGCTGCAATAGAACCGCGCCAGCGCATCGCCACGCTCTGCACCGCAACGGGGAGCCAGCCTGCGGAACAGGAGTTCGTCGAACGGATAGAGAGGAATGGGCCGGTCGGCAATCAACTCGTTGGTGACACGGGAGCGCGTATACCGGAGACCCGCGTTCAAGTGCAGGTTCGGTCTGACAGACCAGATGTCCTTCACGAACAGGCTTGATGTGTTGGTGCCGCCGGTCAGGTTGTTCCGCTGGATCTCGGAGATCAGCGGAACGAGAAACAGATCGTCGTAGCGGTCGCCCCGCAGCACCACATTCCGGTCGTCATCGATGAAACCGAGTTGCTGGCCCTGGCGGAAATCCACACGGTTCATGTCCAGCGCCGCACCCAATACGAATTGATTGGTCTCGGTGAGGGTGTTGAGCTGCCACGACACGCCGTTGGCGGTCTGGTTGGAGTGTCCAAGATTGAACACGCCGTTGGGTTGCAGATTCGGGCATCCGGGCAAGTCCACGCCGATAGCGCCGTCGGCGGTTGCGCTGGGAATGCCGTTGTTGCAGTCCAGCCGCAGGCGCGCTGCCGCCGCGCGGAAATCCTCCCAGACGTCGCCGCCGATCGAGTTCTGATTGAGCTTGCGGTAGTACGTCTGCGCGGCAACGCTGATGGTCTCCGTGAAATTGAGCCTCACGTTCCCATTGATGTGATTGACCCGATTGCTCGTCTCGTCGGGAGAGGTGAACACCGAGGTCGGATCCTGTTTCCACTGCTCGTAGGGCACCAGGCCGTTGCCGACGAGCGTGTTGTTGGCGTGCATCGCGGACAGCGTGGCCGACCCCAGAACGCCTTGCACATCGAGACGCCCATAGGCTTGGCGAACCGACGACGGCGAGTTCTTGCGCCATCCGTCCTCATCGAAGTAGTTCAGCGCGACGAAACCTCCGAGCGTCCCGTTGTTGGCGCCGGCCGACACCTTCGCCTGCCGACGCCCCCAGCTGCCCCCGGTGACCGTGCCCTCCACCTTGGGAAACGTGAAACCGGACTTGGTGGTGATCGCCAGCGCGCCCCCCAGCGTGTTCAGCCCGAACAGCGGGTCCGAACCCGGCATGAGATCCATGCGCTGGATGGCATTCACCGGGATGAGATCCCAGTTGACGACTTCGCCGAAGGGCTCATTGACCCGCACTCCGTCGACGTAGACCGACAAGCCCTGCGGGGTGCCGATGAGCGGCGAAGCGGCGAAACCGCGGAAGACAAGATCCTGCTGGAAGGGGTTGCCCTGGTAGTCGTTGACATTGACCGACTGCATGGTGCTGTTCATGAAGTCGGTGATGCTCACGGCCTTGGCGTTGTCCAGATCCTTCGCCGTCGCGCTCTGCACGTTGGTGGTCATCTGCTCGCGCTGGATGGTCACACCCGGGATGGGCGTGACGATCTTCGGCGCAGTGACGCGGACGGTGGGCGCGACGATTTGACCGCCTCCCCCGCCCGTCGTCGGACTTGAAGCAGCACCCGCCGAAGTACCCGCGGTCTGGCCATACGATGCGATTGCCCACGTCAACCCCACCCATCCGAAAATCGCGGCGACCCGCCTGCCTCCAGGCAGACTCGTATCGGAAAGTCCGGACGATCTTCCCTTCGTCTGGACGGACCACAGCACCATTGCGCGACATCTCTCGTTATCGTTGTATCGGTCGAACCGGCCGTACGCACAATGGCGCCTCACTTACCGATTGCGATGGCGCGCAGCCTTTTCGGACAGGTCTCCCGAAGGCTCCTTCGCCATCATGACGAACTGCAAGGGTAGGAGCCCGCCCGGACAAACCGTTAGGGAGTTTTTCCCAAGGACAATGGGAGGCGCTCCCGGCCTTCGCAGCGCCGGGAATGCCCCTGGAGTGTAGAAGGTCCCGTCCGCATTGATAAGGGGGTCGGGAGATTTTCCCGCGAGCACATGCCGCTATTTGTCTGCCAACACCGTGGCTTCGGGGTTGGCGTCGATCACGCCGTGGGTCATGGCCATGCGCACCACCTGTGCGGTGTTGGAAACGTCCAGCTTCTGCCGGATGTTCCATTGATGGTTGGCGACGGTCTTGTAGGACAGGGACAGGATCTTGGCGATCTCTCCCACGGAGTGCCCGCCCACCAGCAGACGGAACACCTCGAATTCGCGGGGCGACAGGGCCTGCAGCGGGTTCTCGTTTCCCGGAAGCATCTGCACGGCAAGCTCCTGAGCCATGTCGTGGCTGATGTAAAGCTTTCCGGCAGCCACCAGTCGCACTGCTTCGACCAGAACATCCGGCGCGCTGGACTTGGTGACGTAACCCCGCGCACCTGTCTGCAGCGCCCGGGAGGAGAACACGACGTCCTCATGCATGCTGAACATGACGATCCTTGCGTCGGGACGACGCGCCAGCATGCGGCGCGCAACCTCAATGCCGCCGATTCCGGGCAGCGTGATGTCCATCACCACGACATCCGGCGACAACTCCACGAACCTGCGATAGGCGTCGTCTCCGTTGGACGCCTCCGCAACGACCGCGATATCGGGCGTGCGTTCCAGCAGCCGCCGGTAACCTTCCAGAACCACCGCGTGGTCGTCGACCAGCAGAACCGTCGTCTTGTCCGTCATGTCGTTGCTCCCGTGGGCTGCGCGGGCAGCAGCGCCCGCACAGCCGTTCCCTTGCCGGCCTCGCTCTCGACCCAGAAACGGCCACCGAGCATTTCGATGCGCTCCCGAAGGCCCACCAGACCCAGACCGCTACGCGGACCCGTCGCCTCCATGCCCACCCCATCGTCCGCGATGCTGGCTCGCAGGCCGCCCTCGCGATCATCCATTTCGAGTTCGATGCGCACGGACTGCGCGCCTGCGTGTCTCGTCACGTTGGTCAGGCCCTCCTGCACCAACCGGTACAAGGTGATATTGGCGGCCTCACCCAGGCTGTCCGGCAGCCCCTGGATGGATACGTCACACTGCACCGCGGGATGGCGCCGCCGCCACTGATCCACACAATACTGGATGGCTGGGCCCAGCCCAAGTTCGTCGAGCGCCACCGGGCGGAGCTGGCGCATCAGCGAACGCGCGACATCGTAGACGTGATCCGTCACCTCGACGATCGACTGGGCTGCCGCCCGGACTTCGTCCGGAACGTCCGTGCGGTTCCTGACCGATACCGCGTCCACCTTGAGAGCGTTGAGCCACTGCCCCATTTCGTCGTGGAGTTCCCGGGCGATATTGCGCCGCTCGTGCTCCAGCATCTCGATTCCACGCTGTGCGAGCAGGCGGTTCTCTCCAAGTGCCTGCGCGAGCTCCCTCCGCGTCTGCTCGAGCGCCGTCACGTCCGTGAAGAACGCGTGCAATTCCATCCCGGAATGGCCGCGGCGGGCGGTCAACCGGGCGATGACCACGGCTTCCGCGCCGTCCGCCCGGCGAATGGGGAGGTCGTTCAGCTCGATCCGCCCCTGCCCGGCGACAGACCGCCGGTGCTCTTCCCACAATGCCGGATCCCGGTAGAAGTCGCCCAGGTGGCGTCCCACCGCCTGCTCGGCATCGGGCAGGCCGAACAGCTTTGCCAGTTCGGGATTGGCGACACCGATGCGACCCTGGGGATCGGCAATGAGATTCGCGGACAGATTCTCGCGGAACAGCACTTCCAGATACTGGCGCTGCTCGTTGAGGCTCTCCTGGGCCTTCAACCGCAACCCCATCTCCGTCGCCACCTGCCGGGACCGGCGCCAGGAGGACCAGGTGAGCCCGACGATCAGCACTGCGAGCGCCGCGGGCACTTCGTCCAGCTGGTAGCTCTCGAAGTGCTTGAGCCAGCCGCCCACACCCTCGGAGAGTTCCAGCAGCCCAGCCACGAGGAATGTGGCCACCGTCAGCGCCAGGACGAATGCCAAATCGCGCCAGGCCCGACCCGGGCGAGACGTCTCGCCTTGCTCCGTGCCCCCACCAAAGTAAACCGAATCCGTCATCCGTAGCTCCGCGGCGCCCGCGCATTTTTGCACCGTGGCATAGCTTATATGTCGAAGAGACCCCATTCGCCAACGGAACCGATCTGACATTTTCACGCGCCGGTCGCAGCATGCCCATGGGAATTGCTCCCGACATTCCCCCATTCCCGATCGCCGTCCGCTGCCGCATCGGCATCGCCTCTGCGAACGGGGCAGCGCGCGAACGCTGATCCGCGTCAACAGCGACATCTGCGTGACGTTTGGGTTGAGAGATGATCAGCCAGGGACACCTGCGCGGGCTGGCATCGCCGGCGATGCGTGCGATACTCCGCGCCCGTCAGGAAGAACTTTACGTGCACGGCTGGCGTCCAAGGCCGCGACCCGACAACGATCAGGAGCATGATGAAAACCGCAATCGCATGGGCCGGGCTCTGCGCCGGCATTGCCTGCATGACGACGCTGGCCTCCGCCGAACCCTTCGCCTACGTCCCCAACGAGAAGTCCGGCACGCTGAGCGTGATCGACACCGCGATGGACAAGGTTGTGCGGACGATTCCCGCCGGTCAGAAGCCGCGCGGGATCGCCATCAGCCCCGATGGCAAGCGGATCTACGTGAGCGATCAGCCCAAGAACGCACTCCTCGTCGTGGATCTCGAGCAGGAAAAGATCGAACGCACGATCGATCTGGGCGAATCGCCGGAAGGAGTGAGCATCTCGCCCGACGGCAAATACGTGGTGGCCGCCGTGGAAGTGAGCAACTCCGTGGCCTTCATCGAGACGTCGTCCGGTGCGCGCAGCTTCTCGGTCAAGGTCAAAGGCAAGAATCCCGAACATGCGGTGTTCTCGCCGGACAGCAAGTGGCTCGTGGCGAGCGCCGAGGAAGCCGATCAGGTGGACATCGTGGACGTGGAGAAGCGCGCCCAGGTGGGGCAGATCCAGGTCGGCAGCCGGCCGCGGGGCATGGCCTTCACGCCCGACGGTTCCCGCCTCTACGTCGCATGCGAACTGGCCAACACGACGTTCGCGATCGACTGGCAGGCACGCAAGGTCATCGCCAAGATCGCCACCGGAAACTACTCCAACGGCGTCGTGATGCATCCGAACGGTCAGCGCGTGTACGTCTCGAATGGCAAGGATGCCACCGTGTCGGTCATCGATACGTCCAGCAATACGGTCGTCGCCACGATTCCGGTCGGCAAGCGCCCCTGGAACATGGCCATCACGCCCGACGGCAAGAAGGTGTACGTCGCCACGGGCCGCTCCAACGCCGTCTCGGTCATCGATACCGAAACCAACAAGAAGATCGCCGACGTTCCAGTCGGCGAAGCCCCCTGGGGCGTGGTCATCCACTGACAGGGCGCAAACCCCGGGCCCCTGGCGTGGGCCCGGCGGCCACCCTCGAACTGGCGGGAGCAGGGTAGTTCTGGCATGACTTTCTGCGTGGACCCCGCAGGCGGAGCACCCGCGTGTTCGTGTCAGAATGTGTGGCGCACCAACCAGCCGCCATGTCCAGCCCTCTCGCGGTGACCCGCGATCATTCCCCGACATCCTTCGCCTCCACGCGATATCCCAGCCGCGTGGCGGCCCCCCGGTTCCCGCGCTTCCTGACGGCCATGCTCTGCGCATCCCTGCTGGCAGGGTGCGGCACCTTCCGCAGCTACCGGGCCGAGATGGACGAGACGCTGTCCCGGGCGGCCTCCGGCGACGTGGCCGGGGCGATCAAGGTCGTCGAGAAGAACAATTCCCTGATGGGCGGCAAGGACCTCCTCTACCACATGGAGCTGGGCGAGCTGAAGCGCATGGCGGGCGACTACGAAGGGAGCTTTGCCGCGCTCTCGGCCGCGGATGCCGAACTGATCGCCTGGGAGCAGGCCTCCAGACTCGATCCCGACCGGGTGACGGGACAGGTCGCCAGCTACCTGCTGAACGACCGGGTCCGTACCTACGAAGGGCACGACTACGAGAAGGTGATGGTGACCACGCGCATGGCCATGGATCACCTCGCGCGGGGCGACTGGGACAATGCCCGGGTGGAGATCAAGCGGACCCACGAGCGGGAGGCCTTCATCTCGGAACTGCGCACGCAGGAATATCTCAAGGTCCAGGAGGAAGCGAAGCGGCGAGGGGTGGACCCCAGCTTCAAGGAGATCGGCGGCTACCCGGTGCACGCGCTGGAAACGCCCGAGGCGCTGTCGCTGCGCAACAGTTATCAGAATGCGCTCTCCCATTACCTCGCCGGTTTCGTCTACGAGGCACTGGGCGAGATCGGCCTGAGCGCACCGGACTACCGCAAGGCGATCGAACTCAAGCCGGGCCAGCCTCTGCTGGAACAGGCGCTGGCCGGCCTGGACGAGCGGTCGAGCGCCGCGGACGATGGCACCTGCGACATGCTGATGATCATCGAGACCGGCGCCATCCCGGGCCGGATCTCGCAGAACTTCAATCTGCCTATCCCCATCCTGGCCTATGGCACGTTCGTGACCATGCCCATCTCCTTCCCGATCCTGCCGCCCCCTCCGATGGCCTACCAGGCGCCGGATGTCCAGGTGGACCGCAACGGCAGCGTTCCCACGGCGCACGTCCTGGACCTGGACGCCGTGGCACGGCGGGCGCTCAAGGAAGAAATGCCGTCGATCATGCTGCGGGCGTTCATCCGTGCAAGCTCCAAGGCTGTCGCTCAGTATCAGTTGCAGCAGCAGATGGCCCAGCGCAACCGGAAGCAGAACGACGGGGGCCTCGGCGCCGCGCTGGCGCTTCTGGCCGTGCAGATCGGCGGCGTGATCGTGGAGCAGGCGGACGAACGCGGCTGGCGAATGCTGCCGGAACAGGTGTCCATCGCGCGCGTCCGGATCCCCCGGGGCCAGCACGCCGTGGACATCCGGACCGAATCGGGCACGGCCGGATTCCAGGTGAACGTGACGGGCCGGCATGCGTTGGTGAGCGTGCGGCTTCTCCGCGGGCAGTCGTTCGCCAGTCCCGCGACGTCCCCGGGAGGCGCCACGACGCCGCCGCCCGCACAGAGCACCCGCTTCGACGGCGAGTCCGGGCAACCGTTGTATGCTCGGACGGAAGTGATCGAGTTTCCCCACCCATTGCCACCACCCAGGAGGACCGCGCAATGAAACTAGCCCCTCTCTTCGTCCTGCTCGTCGCCGCCGTGGTCGCCACGGGTTGCGGCGGCAAGAAGGGATTCGAGAAGCCCGGATTCGCGTTCGGCTGCCCCATCGGCGACGCCAAGATCGGTTCCATGGACGATCTGGTGAAGGCCAAGGTCGCCAAGGAAGGCAAGAGCGCCCCCGACGTGGAGATCGAGGAAGTCCGCTGCACCACGACCGGCGACCTGCTGAAGGTGGACATTGTCGTGTTCAACGACGAGAGCGACGTCGAGCGCCTGCTCTACAAGTTCCGCTGGGCCGACGCCGAAGGCATGCGCGCCGCCGACGAGGAATCCTGGAAACCCGTCCTGCTGTACGGCAACTCCCGGCAGACGATCACGACCGTGGCGCCCAATTCCAAGGCGCGCGACTTCAAGTTCATCGTGATGGGTCAGCAGTGACGCCCGCGGCCAAACGAGGAGAACACGGGATGAAGAGCATCGGAAGACTCGCCTTGATCGCCGCCCTGGCCGTCGCAGTCGCGGCGGCGGGAGGCTGCGCAAAACCCAAGACCCGTTACGGCGACGCGGGCAGCGTGGAGACCGTCACCAACCAGTTCGGCTCGACCGACCTGCAGATGCTGGCCGAGCAGATGACCCAGTCCATGCTGCAAGCGCCGGTGATCGAGAGTAACAACCTCCCGATCGTCACGATCCAGGAGGTCAAGAACAAGACCAGCGAGTACATCGACACGCGCGCCATCACCAACCGCATGCGTTCCACGCTGCAGAAGAGCCGGCGCGTGCGCTTTGCGGTGGACAACGCCGAGATGCAGAAGCAGATCGAGGAACTGAAGCGCCAGCAGGGCGAGTACTACGATCAGGAAAAGGCGGTCCAGCAGGGCAAGATGGTCGGTGCCGGCTACCGCCTGTCGGGCGAGATCACCTCCATCGTCAAGGAGACGAAGGATGTCAAGGACGTCTACTACCAGTTGTTCCTGAGCCTTACCGACATCCAGACCGGTATCGAGGAGTGGAGCGAAACCAAGGACATCCGCAAGACCACCGAACGCTGACCCGCAGAGCCCGGCCGGACCTGCCCGCAGGGCGACCGGCCGGCAAGCCTTCCTTCCTTTTTGCGCTGCCTCAATGCACCGTCCACGCGGTGACGGCAGCATTGTCATTGCGATGAACGAGATTTCTTCTTCCGCGACGGTCACGATCGATCCCGCCTTCGTTGCCCAACTGGAGAGCCGGGCCGAAGCCGGCGAGGTCAAGGCGATGTTCGATCTGGCCTGCCTGCACGACGTCCCGGTCAAGGGCGGCGTCGAGTTGGACCTTCGCAAGGCGTTCCACTGGTATTCGCGCGCCGCCGGCGAAGGCCACCCATGGGCACAATTCGCGCTGGGCAACATGATGGAACTGGCCCAGGGCACGAGCCGCAACGACCTCGCTGCGCGGCAATGCTATGAGGCCGCCTCGGCGCAGGGGATCGCCGAGGCCCAGATGCATCTTGCGCGCATGCTGCAGGCCGGGCGCGGCGGGCCCGCCGACCTTTCCCGGGCGGTCGAACTGTACGAACGAGCGGCTGCGCAGGGGCACGAGCAGGCCGCGACGAACCTCGCACTGCTGCATCTCCAGGGGACCGTCCCCGCAGCGGATCCTGCCAAGGCGCTCGACCTGCTGACCTTCGCCGCGGACAAGCACGGGCGGTCGATGGCAAGGAACGTCTCCTCGCCCGGCAGCCGCAGTTGCGGCAGGAGTACGAATCGCAGGCGCAGGAGTTCGTCGACTCCCGCGCGGGGGCCGCCGCCGCGCGCTTCGCCCGCGGGCACGGCGGGGCCGGACCCGCGCAGGACGAAGCGTGACTCACCGCACTACCCGGAATTCCGTCCCCGGCGCGGAAATGCGCCGGGGCACCGATACAGGAGCCAGGCAATGAACAAGTTTTTCTGGAGTGCGGCCGTCGCCATCGCGCTGACGGGTCAGGTTGCGTGGACGTCGGCCGGAGAGAAGGAAGACGACGAGCGGAACAAGCAGGATGCGGTCGAACGTGTCGCCCAGGCGCACGACGAGATCCTTATCACGGGGGCCGCCGCCCTGATCGTGAAGCAGGCGTCGATCCGCGTGGCGCGCGATCTCCTGGCGGGGTGGGGAAAGGAAGAGAATCTCGGCCCCGGCTGGAAGGAGGGTGTGGCCGAGTGGAACGAGGCGGAAGCACGCCTCGTGCAGGAGACGACCATCCCGCGGCTCTCGCGGGTCAACGCCGGCGGCTGGGTCAAGGACATCCGGCGCGAATACGTGGCAAACACCTTCGACGGCGAGTCCGCCGACACGATCGCCACGCATTTCGAGAGCAAGTCGGGCAAGGCGCAGCTCGCGCTCATGGACTGGTTCATGGGCGAGACGACGCTCTTCAACTACACCTACACCGGCCGCTTCAAGTACGACCTCAAGGGCGCGGAAGCGGAGCTGAAGGCATTGCAGAAGGCCGCCCAGCCACGCATCCCCAAGAAGGACAACGAACTGGAATTCTCCACGCTCAACCCGGAAGCATTCCAGTTCGTGGCTTGCAGCCCCGACAGCCGCTACTGCCCGGGACTCCGGTACGCCAAGGTGAACGGCGTCATGGTCCAGGGCGCGATCATCCGCTACATCGATTCCGTGGGGTTCGAAGTGCAGGACGCGATGAAGGCGATGCGGCCGCAGATGCAGGCCTATTTCGACGCGTTCCTGGCACGGCAATGACAAGGCGTCCCCGGATCGCAGATGACTCCCCGAGGCATGGCGCCGCGAGCGCCTGGACATGGGCTGTCGGCGCCACCCTCGCGGCGCTGGTCATGACCGGATGCGCGGATCCTGCCCGCAACGTGTACGAGGGTGTGCGCACGCGCGACACCACGATGCAGACGCCGATGGAACGTTCGACCCAGCCGGCGCCCACCTACGAGGACTACGAGCGGGAACGCCGCAAAGCCGGCGGGCAATGAAACCTGCGGCGGGCGGGGGTTTCGCGGTCGCGGGGCTGCTGCTGTGTGCCGCCAGTCTCGCCTCGGGCCACGTGTCCGCGCGGATCGCCTTCGGGCATGGGGTCAACCTGCTCACCGCCGCGACCCTGCGGGCGTTCTGTGCCAGTCTGGTCGTCCTGCTCTTCGTTCTGTCGCGGCGCGCATTTTCACCGGTCACCCGCGGAGACCTCGCCGGCTCGTTCGTCCTCGCCCTTGGGGTGGTGGGCCAGACGCTGCTCATCCAGTTGGCAGTGAAGCGCCTGCCCGTCACGGTGGCCATCCTGCTCTTCTACACCTACCCGTTCTTCACTGCCCTCGTTTCGGCACTCACGGGTGACCATCGCATCACTCGCACGCTGGCACTTTCTCTGGTGGCTGCCTTCTCGGGGTTGCTGCTCGTGCTGGGCGTGAGCCCTGCCGGCGTCGACGCCTGGGGAGTGGCGGCCGCGGTAGGCGCAGCCGTGGTCTTCACCGGGACGCTCACGCTCACGCCCAGGCTCGCCCCCGGGCTCAATGCGCCCTTCCGGACGCTGCTCATGTTCACGGCGGCCACCGCCGTCATCGGCGGAATCGCCGTGGGCACGGACAACGTCCGCTGGCCCTCGGAGCAGATCGCCTGGGCGGGACTTGCGGGACTTGCCGCCTTCTACGCGCTGGGAATCGTCGGGCTGTATCTGCTGCTGCCGCGGCTCGGCCCCATGCAGACCGCCGTCGTGCTCAACATGGAGCCGGTGTTCGTCGCGGTGATCTCGTGGCTGGCCGTGGGCGAACGCCTGACGGGACTGCAGCTTGCGGGTGCCGCGCTCGTGGTGGGCGCCGTGATTGCGAACCAGGCGCGCAGGCGTTGATCTCCCACCGGCACCTCGGGTACTGCGTCAGAACAGTTCGATCTCGCCGCTTTCGACCTTCTTCGGCGCGATCACGCCGAGGTCGCGCAGCGCTTCGTAGCTCCTGACCTGGTTCCTGCCGTTCTGCTTGGCGTAGTAGAGCGCCTCGTCGGCGCGCTCGAACGCCGCCTCGGGCGTGTCCCGTACCGTGGCGCGGCTGAAACCGATGCTCACCGTGACGTCGCCCACCTGCGGAAAGTCGAAAGCCTCCACCTGATAGCGGAAGCGTTCCAAAGCGGTTTCCGCCCCCGCCGCGTCCGATAGGGCAAGAAGCACCACGAACTCCTCGCCGCCGAACCGGAACAGCACGTCGCTGGTCCGGAAGGCGGAGCGCATGAGCCGCGCCATGAGCAGCAGGACCTCGTCGCCGAAGAGATGCCCGTAGCGATCGTTGATGCGTTTGAAGTGATCGATGTCGACCACTGCGATCCAGGTCGTTTCATCCGGACGCGGAATTCGCCGGCGCCCGACGAGTTCGATCTCCTTGCCGTATTCGGGTCCGATGGACGACTTCGCCACGCGGCGCGCAAAGATGTCGTCGAAGGTCTTGCGGTTGAGCAGCCCCGTGAGGGTGTCGTGCTCGCTGTAGTCCAGGAGGGCGAGATGATTGCGGTGGATTCGCAGCAGGCCGTCCACCAGTTCCCGCTGCGCTTCGGTGACAGCGGCATCGGTTTCCACCTCCACCACGCCCACGACCTCCCGTTCGCTGTTGACGGGGAACAGCGTGACCTTGGCCCCGCCCCCGCTCAGTTGCAGGGGCACGTTGTCGTCCACGCAGGAGCCGAAGCCTTCGTGCTCGTCCACGCGGGGCAAATCCTCCGGCTCCACATGAGGATCGGACATGGCGACCGGCTGGTTCGAAGTGAGTCCGGCCATGAGCCGAAGCCTTGCGCCCTGCGGGTGCTCGATCAGACGCCACCAGGACAGGCGCCTGGCCTTGAGCAGCCGGAACATCACGTCGGCGACCGTCACCTCGACGAGGTCACGGTCGCGCTGGCCCGTCATGTCGGCCACGAAGTTGATGAGATTCGGCATGTGCTGATCGAAATGGGTACGAAAGCTTCCAGTCGTGGCGTCCTTTGCCGCCGCCGCGGAAAGATCCTACTCCGCTGGAGGGATTAGCGGTTCCGTCCCGCCGGACTTTAGGAAGGTCCGGCCGACGATCGATCGGACGTTCCCCGAGGCTGCCATGCTGGCCGGGCGGCTACCGGCCGGCCGGCGTCCCCGCCTGCGACGCCGGACGTCTGACACCACCCAGCCGCTGGCGAAGATAGACCACCATCCAGGCAACGCCGCCCGGCATGAGATAGATGAAGACCAGCAGGACCAGCCCGTAGATCGCAGGGGGCGGCCTTGGAGATCTGATCGGCGAAGTTGGGAACGAACTGGATGAACAGCGCGCCATAGATCGCGCCGGAGAGGGTCGCCAGGCCACCGACGACGATCCCGACCAGGAAGCTGATCGACAGGAACGCCGTGAAGCTGTCCGGCGCCACGAACTGGATGGCGATCGCGCCGAGCGCTCCGCCGATGCCCGTATACATGGCGCTCACGCCGAAGGCCGCACTCTTGAACAGGGCCCCGTTCACGCCCATGGCCTCGGCCGCAATGGGATGATCCCGCAGTGCGACGAGGGCCCGGCCCGCGCGGCCCCGCAGCAGGTTCCACGCAAGCACGAAGAGCACGATCGCCACGCCCAGTGTGAAGTAGTAGAGCCATTGATCCTGGGAGAGCGTCCAGCCGAACGGCGGATCGGGTTTCATGATGACGATCCCCTGGACGCCGCCGGTCCACTCCTCCAGCCGCTTGTACTTGAGCACCTGCGGCGTGGCGACCGCCAGGGCGAAGGTCGCGAGTGCGAGGTAATGGCCCTGCAGCCGCAGGGCAGGCAAGCCGAACAGGAATCCGAATACCAGGCAGACCCCCCCGGCGACCGGCAGCGTCGCCCAGTAGGGCACCCCGAAGCGGTCCATGAGGATTGCGGCCACGTAGGCGCCGATGGCGTAGAACGCACCGTGGCCCAGCGAGATCTGGCCGTTGTAGCCGGTGAGGATGTTGAGCCCCAGCAGCACGATGGCGTAGACGATGGCCTGGGTGAACTGGAACGTCCGGTAGTCGCTGATTAAGAACGGCAGCGCAAAGGCAGCGGCCAGGAAGACGGCCAGCAGAATGCCCCGGGTCCAGGGTGACAGCGGTTTGGAACCAGATGCTGTCACCACACCCTCGCTTGCGTTGCCTCAGTGTTCATCCGCCCGTCTCTCCATCATCGAACTTGGTCAATCACCGGGTGCGTGCCCATTGTCGGTCAAGGTGACTTTGCGCTTGAAACCCATCCTCACCCCCGCCCCTCTACGTCACCCCAGAAAGTCTTGCGACTTTCCGGGGGCCCCGGATCTCCACCCCGGCCCGATGACCACGGGCGTTTCCTGCGCTATGCGCGGCTCGGATCATCCGTTCACTCCACCCGCAGCAGGTCCCTTCCCCTTCAGGGGGAAGGACAGGATGGGGGTGGGTTCCCCCCCGACCGCCGCCACCCCCCCTCTGGGTACACCCACCCTCACCCTCTCCCTGAGGGCGAGGGGAGCCTCGTGCGATTCGCCCCTCCGGGATCCTCTACACCCTCGTCACGTACTTCCTTCCGAACAACCCCGACGGTCTGAACAGCAGAACACCGATGATCAGCACCAGCGCTACCGTCAGCTTGAGTTCCGTCCCGACGACATAGGCTCCCGCGATGTTCTCGACCACTCCCACCACGAATCCGCCGACGACGGCACCGAAGGGATTGTCGATGCCGCCCAGCAGGGCCGCCGCGAAGGCGTAGAGCATGACGCCGGACATCATGTTGGGATCCAGATACACGACAGGCGCGATCATCATTCCCGCGATGGCGCCGATGGCCGCGGCGAGCCCCCAGCCGAGCGCGAGCATCCAGCCGACCCTGATGCCTGCGAGCCGGCTGGATACCGGATTCTGGGCCGCCGCACGCATGGCAAGTCCCAGCGAAGTGAAGCGAAAGAAGGAGTACAGGATCAGAAGCACGGCCACGGTCACGCCCACGGTGCCGATCTCGTGCGGCCCGAGATAGGGATTCTGCAGACCGGACCAGCTGAACGGCGACGGAAACGTCTTGATCGTGTACGAGTAGATCCAGCCCGCCGTGCTGTTGAGGATCACCAGGAGCGCGATGAATACGATGACCACCGACAACACGGGCGCGTGCTCCACCGGCCGGATGACGACCCGCTCGATCACCACGCCGATGAGAAAGGACGCCGCCAGCGTCACGGCGAACGCTACCCAGTAGGGCAATCCCGCCTGCACGCAGGTCCACGCGAGATAGGTGGAGAACATCGCCATCTCACCCTGGGCGAAATTGATGTGGTGTGTCGACTGGTAAATCATCACGAGCGCGAGCGCGAGGCTCGCGTAGATGCCGCCGGTGGCGAATCCGGACAGGACCTGGTGGATGAAGGCTTCCATTCGTTTCGGGATCGCTCGTGGGCTGGTGGGATGGGCCGTGTCAATAGCCGAGGTAAGCGCGCCGGACCGTCTCGTCGTCGCGCAACTGCGCCGCAGGGCCGCCCTGCACGACGCGCCCGGTCTCCAGCAGATAGGCGGAATCGGCGAGATCGAGCGCAAGCTTCGCGTTCTGTTCCACGAGCAGGATGCTCACCTTCTCCTCCTGGTTCACCGTGCGCATGATGCGGAAGATGTCCTGCACGACCAGAGGTGCCAGCCCGAAGGACGGCTCGTCGAGCACCAGCAGCTTCGGACGCAGCATGAGCGCACGCGCGATCGCCAGCATCTGCTGCTCCCCCCCGGAGAGAGTGCCTGCCTGCTGCTCGCGCCGTTCCTTCAACCGCGGGAAGTAGCCGTACATGCGCTCCATGTCGTCCTGCACCGCCCGCCGGTCGCGCCGCGTGATGGCACCCACTCGAAGGTTCTCCTCCGCCGTGAGCATGACGAACGTGCCGCGTCCGTCCGGCACGTGCGCAAGGCCCAGGCGGACGATGTCTTCCGTGCTGCGCTTCCCGATCGCGGTACCGGAGAATCTGACTTCGCCGCGGCGCCGCACGAGCCCGCACACCGCCCGCAGCAGCGTGGTCTTGCCCGCGCCGTTGGCTCCCAGGATGGTCGTGATGCCGCCCTCGCCCACCTCGAAGCTCACGCCCTGCAGCACATCGCTCGGCCCATAACCGGCGTGCAGATCGCGGACTTCCAGCAATGCGCTCATCGGCGGGGCCCGCGCCGTGTGCCGGTACGATCGCCGCCGGTGCCGTCAGCCGGACTCATGCCGTCCCCAGATAGGCCTTGATCACTTCGGGATCCCGCTGCACGTCGGCAGGCAGCCCATCCGCGATCTTGCGTCCGAAGTCCAGGGCCACCACCTTGTCCGACACCCGCATGACGAGATTCATGTGGTGCTCGACCAGCAGCACCGTGAGGCCCAGATCGTCGCGCAGCCGCCGGATGAGCGCCATGAGGTCCTCGACTTCCTCGTGGTTGAGGCCCGCCGCCGGCTCGTCCAGCAGCAGCAGCTTCGGATCGGAGGCCAGCGCGCGCGCAAGCTCCACGCGCTTCTGCGTGCCGAACGGCAGGTCGGCGACCCGCGCGTTGACGCACGCATCGAGACCGATCAGCCGGGCGAGTTCCTCCGCCCGGGCATGCACGCGCCGTTCCTCCCGGCCCACGGCCGGCCAGCGCAACGCGCTGGCAAGGAAACCGCCCCGGCTCACGGCGTGGCAGCCCAGCAGGATGTTCTGCAGCACGCTCTGCGAGCGGAACAGCGCGAGATTCTGGAAGGTGCGTCCGATGCCCAGCCGGGCCACCGCATGGCGCGCGACGCCCGAAAGAGAGATGCCTTCGAACAGGATCGAGCCGCGTTCGAAGCGGTACAGACGCGACAGGCAATTGAACAGCGTCGTCTTGCCCGCGCCGTTCGGACCGATCAGGCCGCAGATCTGGCCGCGCCCCACGTCGAAACTCACGTTGTCCAGTGCGACGATGCCGCCGAAGCGCACGGTGATGTCGCGAACGGTGAGTTGTGGGTCCACGCGAGCCTCGCCAGCGTTTTCGTTTTGCAGTGCGACAGAGAAGGTCCGCGGATGCGGGGCGCGCCGATACTGACACACGCATGTGGACCGCGCAACGCAGCGCGACAAGGCCCGTTCCACCCCGGGAACGCGTGTGGCGTTGGGTGCGCACTACAATCGAGGCCCGTGGCTGCCGTTTGCCGCGCCGCATCACCCTTTGCTTCGGATCATGACTCCCGACGACTACCCGAACTGGCCCAAGCCTTTCTCCCGCAATCTCACCGTTCCCCAGACGAGTCTCTGGCACAACCTCCTGGTCAACGCGCAGCGCTATCCCGACAAGAGCGCATCGGTCTTCTACGACGCACGGTTGAGCTATGCGCAGATGCTGGAACAGACCGAGCGCCTGGCCGGGTACCTGCAGCACGACTGCGGTCTGCAGCGCGGCGACCGGGTCCTGCTCTTCATGCAGAACAGCCCGCAGTTCGTGGCATCGTTCTTCGGCATCCTGCGAGCCGACGCCGTCGTCGTGCCCGTGTCGCCGATGAACGTGACGGACGAACTGGAGCATTACTTCGACGACAGCGAAGCGAAGATCGCCATCGTCGGCCAGGAACTCTACGACCGCATCGAGCCGCTGCTGGGCGGCCGCGTCCACCACGTCATCGTGGCGGCCTACTCCGATGCGCTAGGTCCCCGCACCGAAATGGACATCCCCGCGTTCGTGAGCGAACCGCGCCGCGAATTCGCCACGCCGGGCGTCACCGCGTGGGCGGATGCGCTCGCTGCCGGCCGGGTGCCCGCGCCCCACGCCGCGGGTCCTGACGATCTCGCTTCCATCCTCTACACCTCGGGCACCACCGGAAAGCCCAAGGGCTGCATGCACACGCACCGCACCATGATGTGCACCCTGGTCGGCGGCGCGCTGGGGGTCCAGAAGACGCAGGACTCGGTCGTGCTCGCCACCGCACCCATGTTCCACGTGACCGGAATGCAGCACAGCATGGGGGCCACGATCTACGCCGGCGGCACGATCGTCTTCCTGCCGCGCTGGGATCCCGTCGCGGCCGGCTATCTCATCGAGAAGTACCGCTGCACGCACTGGGCCAACGTGCCCACGATGGTCGTGGACCTGCTGGCGCACCCGTCCACGGCCACACGCGATCTTTCGTCCATGACCAACATCTTCGGTGGCGGGGCGTCGATGCCCGAGGCGGTGGCAAAGGACCTCTACGACCGCTGCGGCGTCCGCTACATGGAGGCCTACGGCATGACCGAGACGATCTCCCAGACGCACATGAACCCCCACAACGACCTGCGGCGGCAGTGCCTGGGCATTCCCACCTTCGACACCGAGTCGATGGTGATCGACCCGGACACGGGCAAGCCGGTCGGTCCCAACGAAGTGGGCGAGATCGTGTCGCGCGGGCCGCAACTCATGAAAGGCTACTGGCGCAATGCCGACGCCACGCGCGCTGCGTTCATCGACATCGACGGACGCACCTTCCTGCGTACCGGAGATCTCGGCCGCGTCGACGAGGACGGATTCTTCTACATCGCGGACCGCCTGAAGCGGATGATCAATGCGTCCGGCTACAAGGTGTGGCCCGCCGAGGTGGAGGCCACGCTGTTCAAGCACCCCGCCATCAAGGAAGCCTGCGTCGTCGCGGCACCCGACAGCCGACGGGGCGAGACGGTGAAGGCGTACGTGGTGCTGCGCGACGACTTCCGGGGCGCGGTGGGCGAAGCCGAGATCATCGCCTGGTCGCGGGATCACATGGCGTCGTACAAGATCCCCCGGATGGTGGCGTTCGTCGACGCCCTGCCAAGGTCCGGAACGGGCAAGGTCCAGTGGCGCGCGCTCCAGGAAGCCGAGTGGGGCCCGGGCTGACGACCCGGTTCGTCGCCAGGGAAGGCCCGGTCAAACCCCGCCGGAAACGCGGTGGGGCCGGGTGGTTGTGGCATCCGTCCGGGCGCTTCACAATAGGGCACTTTTCCGCCGCGGGCCGGCGGGTCCACCTTTCCATACGAATCAAGGAAGAAAAACCGTGAGATCGCTACATCGAAGCGCCCTTCTGGGCCTCGCCGCAGTGCTCGCCACCGGCTGCGCCCAGATGGGCAGCTACGTACCGGACAGCATGAAGAACGGTGACCTGGCCGACAAGTTCAAGAATCCCGCGGTCTGCGCGGCGGCTGGCGCGCTGCTGGCAGGTGGAGTCGGTGCAGTGGAAAACAAGGAAGCCATGGCCATCGGCGCCGTGGCCGGCGGCCTGCTCGGGTGGTGGGCCTGCAACCAGCAGGAGAAGCCGCTGCCCGATGCCGACGGCGACGGCGTGCCGGACAAGATCGACATGTGTGCCAACACGCCAGCTGGCACGAAGGTCATCGACACCGGCTGCCCGGTCGATGCCGACACCGACATGGACGGTGTGGCCGACAGTGCCGACAAGTGCGCAGCGACGCCCAAGGGCGCCACCGTCGACTCCACCGGCTGCGTGCCGACGGCCGATGCCGACGGCGATGGCGTGACCGACATGAACGATCTGTGTCCGAACACACCCGCCGGTTCCATCGTGCTGCCCAATGGCTGCGAGATGGATTCCGACGGCGACGGCGTTCCGGACAGCCGCGACCGCTGCGCGGGAACCCCGACCGGCATCAAGGTGGCCGGCGACGGTTGCGCCGTGGACTCGGATGGCGACGGAGTGTCCGACATTCTGGACCGCTGCCCCACCACCCCGTCCGGGGCGAAGGTCGACAGCGCGGGCTGCGAGGCTGCCGTGAAGCCGGAAGCGCCCATGTCGAAGAACGACACCGGGAAATCGGCCGCCGCGCCCGCCGCGAAGGACATGGTGACGGTGCCGACGGAAGCCGGCCAGTCGATCGTGCTGAAGGGTGTCGTGTTCGAAAGCTCGTCGGCCAAGCTCACGCGCGATTCGCTGGCCACGCTGAACGACGTCGCCGAACAGCTGAAGCAATCGGGCGCGAAGGTGGAGGTCTCCGGTCACACCGACGCCTCCGGTTCGCCGACGGTCAACCGCGCGCTGTCCCAGCGCCGTGCCGAAGTGGTCGCGACCTATCTCGCGTCGAAGGGTGTGCCGGCCGAGAACATGACCGCCAAGGGCTACGGTCCGGATGCTCCGGTGGCCGACAACGCGAACGCGGGAGGCCGCGCCAAGAACCGCCGGGTGGAACTGAAGGTGATGGGCGGCAACTGATCCGGTCCCGATCGATCGAACGACGGGCATCGCCTCCGGGTGATGCCCGTTTTTTTTGGGGTAGCCGCGCCGGTCTGCCCCTGTCGCGGGGACGGCGCGCGGGGCGAACGCCGCGCCGGCGGACCGGGCGAGCCCCGCTGCGCCCTCCGAACCGCATTGCCGTGAACACGATGGACGCCGCGTCTGCGAGGCAGGTGCCGTGGGTTCGATGGTGCGGAATCATCGCCCTGGCCGCCGCCGTTTCCGGCGCCCACGCAGAGGATTCCGCGCCGCAACGTCCCGCTCCGGTCCGCGAACGGTTCCTCGACTGGCCCCATGACCGGCTTTCCCACTTGGTGGAGCGCGTCGCGCAGGGTGCGGACAGCCTGCTGTCGGGAAACCGGGACTACGACGCACCCACCGGCAGTTACGCGGTACTGGGGGAAGCGCTCACCGCGTACCGTGGAGACGATGCGGCGGACTCGCACCGGGCCATCACGCGTCTCAAGCTCAACCTGCCGCGAACGGAAGACCGACTGCAGGTGCTCATCGACCGGGGCCTTGCCACGCTCACCCGGTCCGATGCCCAGCGGGATGCCGAAGTGGCGGCGGGACAGACCGCCTCGGACAATTCACCGTTCGCCGCCCTCCGGTTGCTGGTGGTGGACGTTCTCCGGCTGCGGGTGACGACCGACGTGGGCGCGAAGATCCGCGTGCCGTTCGACCCCTTCGCCCGCCTGCGCGCGGATCGCTCGATGCCGATGGGCCCATGGACCGCGTTGTTCTCGCAGACTTTCCTCTATTCCAGACAGAACGACTTCCAGTCGAACACGCAGATGGCGTTTCAGCGCCCGCTGACAAGCAGCGTTTCCTTCGCGCTCGTGAGCGATGCCACCTGGCGCAGCCCGGAACACGCGTTTCAACTCAGCCAGACGGCAACCCTTCTGTGGCAGCAGAACGAACGGACCCTCGTGGGATTCGAGGCGGGCCTGCTCGGCACGACCGAGCCGCGGACCGAGATCACCGCCCATTCGTTCTCCGCGCGGTGGCGCCGGCAGCTGTACCGGCAGTGGCTCATCCTGGAAGCGCGTCCCCAGCTCGTCTACGCCAGGGACCGCGGTTTCCGCCCCCTGCCCTCGCTCACGGTGCAGGTGGAGGCGTTCTTCGGTCAGGAATTCCTGCGCTAGACCGGGTCCGATCGGTGGATGTGGATCGCGCTGCAATCTGGAACGGAAGTGGGCAAGCCGGACGGCCCCGGCCACAGGCAGCCCGGGATCCGGTCACGTACGTTCGTCGGACCTTCCCAGGGACGGCACCGGCGGTGAGCCAGGCGTGTCGGAGCACTCCGACACGTGCCAGCCGGGATGCTCGACCCACTCCTCGCTTCGTCGCCAGAGCAGTTCCTGCATCTCCACATCGTTCGCCGCGGCGGACGCCGCCTGTTCGACCTGATGTTCGTCGAAGTACCGCCCGTTCGTGCCTGCCACGTCCGGAGAGAGCGCGAGATACAGGGATGTCCTGGCACCTTGCTCGCAATCGATCATTCCCGGGCTGATCAGCGGCTTCACGAGCCGCAACCAGCGGGGCAGCAGGTGGGACGAGATCACACCCGGATGGAGACAGTTCGCCGTGACGCTGCCTCCCTCCAGACGGCGGGCGAGCGCGAAGGTGTGCATCACGTTGGCAAGCTTGGACCGGGCATACGCGTCCCGGCTGCGATAGGTCGCCCGGGGGTCCGGCACGGAGTCCAGATCCATGCGTCCGCGAAGATGGATGCGCGAGGCAACGTTGACGATGCGTGCCCCCGGAACCAGGCACTTGCCGAGCAGTGCCGTGAGCAGGAAGGGACCCAGGTGGTTCGTCGCGAACGTCAACTCGAAGCCGTCCGCCGACAGACGGTGGCTCATGCTCACGGCGCCGGCATTGTTCACAAGAAGATGAAGGCGCGGGTACCGCTGGCAGACCTGTGCTGCGGCGGCACGGACGGAGTCGAGACTGGCGAGATCGCAATGAATCACGTCCGGCCTGCGATCTGGCACGGACCGGGAAATGTCCCCGGCCACCCGTTCTCCCGCGCTCGCGTCCCGGACCAGCATGACCACATGTCTACCCGCTCTTGCGAGTTCCCGCGCCGTGACCATACCGATGCCGTGCGTGGTTCCGGTGACGACGGCGACATCGGCGTCCGTGGGGTTCATCGGCGGGAAGCGCAGGTCCGATCGAGAGGGCGCAGAGCATGCGCCTTTCATGACACTTCCTGCATCGCTCGGCCGGCGTCCGCTCGACCGGGACCCAAGCTGGGGTATATTCCGCCGGAAACTTGCTCCGGTCCTTCAATGACAACATCGTCCGGCACTCCCATCGATTCCGGCCTCGAACATGAGTTGCTCGCGGCCTGCGACGATCTTCAGCCCCGCCTGCATGCGCTGCTCGAAGCGCTCGTGCGCTTCCCCAGCGTGCTGGGGGAAGAAGCGTCCGCGCAGGATTACATGGAAGGCCTGTTCCAGGGCATGGGCCTGGCCGTCGACCGCTTCGAGGTGCGCGACGACGAACTGGCGGACATGCCGGGTTATGCACCGCCCGTCGGCCACTGGCAGCGTCACGACAATGTCGTGGGCGCGTTCCGCCCTCGCAATGCCGCAGGCCGGTCGCTCATCCTCAACGGCCACATCGACGTCGTTCCGGTCGGATCCGAAGACCTGTGGAGCGCGCCGCCCTTCGAACCGGTCATCCGGGATGGCCGGCTCTACGGCCGCGGGTCGGGTGACATGAAGGCCGGCATCGCGGCATACGTCATCGCCTTCGAAGCTCTGCGCACATTGGGATTGCAGCCGGCCGCACCGGTATGGCTGCAATCGGTGGTGGAAGAGGAATGCACGGGCAACGGCGCGCTCGCCTGTCTCAAGCACGGCTACCGGGCCGACGCGGCGATCATTCCGGAGCCGTTCGATCATTCCGTGCTGACCGCGCAGGTCGGCGTCATCTGGCTTTCGCTCGAGGTCCTGGGTCGGCCCGCCCACGTGCTCGACGTGAGCCGCGGCATCAATGCAATCGAGGCGACGTACGCGCTGTATCGCGGTCTGCAGACGCTGCGCGACGACTGGAACGCCCCGCAAGCGCGGCACCCGGCGTTCGCGGGCGTGGAACGGCCCATCAACTTCAATCTCGGACGCATCCAGGGTGGCGAGTGGACTTCGTCCGTCCCCACCCGCTGCGTCGCCGACATCCGCTGCGGCTTCTATCCGGGCGTGAGCGTGGGCGAGGCTCGCGCCGCCATCGAGGAGCGCCTTGCGCGGACGGCACGAAGCGATCCGTCGCTACAGGGTGTCCAGTACCGCATTCGCTATGCGGGCCTGCAATCCGAAGGCGTGGTGATCGACCGCGCCCAGCCGCTGGTCGAGACGCTCGTGGCCGCGCACGAGCAGGTAACGGGAACGCCGACCCGGTACTTCGCATCCACCGCGACGACCGACGTGCGGGTCTTCAATCTCTACGGCGACACGCCGGCCACCTGTTACGGCCCGGAGTCGTCGCACATCCACGGCATCGACGAATCGGTATCGCTCGAAAGCACGCGGAAGGTGACGCAGGTGCTGGCGCTGTTCATCGCACGCTGGTGCGGCGTGCAGAAGGCCGGCGCATGAGATCGCGCTTGCGGGCGATCGCTTGGGTCGTGGCATCGCTGGCGCTGTGTGCCTGCGCGCCGACACGCCCCACCTCGCAGCCGGCCTTGCCGCTCCCGGGGGACCCGGCGGCTTCCGTGCTCCCTCCGCAGACCCAGGAACCGCCGCCCGTGTTCCCGGCCGCAGTCGCGGTCCCGGAGCCGGTGCCCTCGGTGGAATCGACGGTCGGGGAAACCACCGCGCCACTCCGGGAAAGAGCCGCCAGGCATGCGACTGCGCTCATCGGCGTCCCTTACCGCTACGGCGGCGCGACGCCCGAGGGTTTCGACTGCAGCGGCCTCATCCACTACGCGTTCGCCAAGGCTGGCCGGATCGTCCCCAGAGATTCCCTGAGCCAGAAGACCTACGGCGCGAGGCTGGATCGTGCGGATGCCCTGCTGCCGGGAGACCTGCTGTTCTTCCGCCGGGGCAAACGGGCGATGCACGTTGCGCTGTACATCGGTGACGGACGCTTCGTCCACGCGCCCTCCCGTGGGGGCGCCGTGCGTGTCGACCCGTTCGATGCGCCTCACTGGAAAGCCCGGTTCATCGAAGCGCGGCGGATAGGCTCGGCATGAGCGTGCAACGCAGGTGATTCCGGGGACAGTCACATCGCGGCAGGAGCAAGGCGCGTCGCAGCCGAACGGACGATGCCCGTTTCCCCCACCCATTCGAACAACGTCGACGAAGGAGAACCAGCAATGAGTTTCGCATCGGAGTTCAGGGAGTTCGCGGTAAAGGGCAACGTGATGGATCTCGCGGTGGGCGTGATCATCGGCGGGGCGTTCGGCAAGATCGTGGATTCGGTCGTTGCCGATCTCATCATGCCCGTGGTCGGCCGGATCTTCGGCGGCCTGGATTTCTCGAACTACTTCTTTCCGCTGAAGGAGATTCCCCCGGGGACCGCGATGACGCTGGACGCCGTGAAGAAGGCGGGCGTGCCCGTGTTCGCCTACGGCAACTTCATCACCGTCGCCATCAACTTCTTCATTCTCGCCTTCATCATCTTCCTGATGGTGAAACAGATGAACAGGATGAAGCGCGAGGCGCCGCCCGCTCCGCCCGCGGCCACTCCGGAAGACATCGTGCTGCTGCGGGAGATCCGCGACAGTCTCAAGGCCAGGGGATGAAATCCGGGCGAGGCCTCGGCCTCGCCCCGCAGAAAGGGCCGGGCCGCGGCGGCGTCTTCGCGCGGCAGCCCGAAACCGGACAGCGCCGGTCAGGACACGGCGGGCACTGCCGTTTGCGAAGGGGGTGCGATCCGGCCCAGCACGACCGCGTTGCCCGTGTGGGTCTGGGCTTCCGCCAACGCGCGGGTGGCGGGCTCGAGCAGCGCATCGAGGTCCACGGTGCCGCGAACGGAGGCCGAGGCCACCCCTGCGCTCGCCGTGACGGGAATCCCCGCGGGTTCAAGATCGGAAATCGCGCAGCGAAGCGCCTCGGCCTTGGCCATGGCGTTCTCGCTGTCGCAGTGCATCATCAACACGACGAAGCGCGCATCGTCGAAGCGCGCGACCATGTCCTCGCGCCGGATGCAGGCTCTCAGCAACTCCGCCACGTTCACCAGCACTTCGTCCGCGGCGCGCTGTCCTTCGTTGCCGAGCAGTTCGGCAAAGCGGTCCACTTCCAGTACGACCACGCTCGCGTAGTAGCCATGGCGGCGTGCTTCGCTGAAGCGGGCGGTCGCCAGTTCGCACAGGAAATGCCGGCTGAAGACGCCGGTCAGGAGGTCGATCGAGACCGGCTGATCCAGCCGGGTTCCGATGGCACGGTTCGCGTCCGCAAGGCCCTTGTCTCGGGCGGTGTTCTGCAGGTACATGGCGGTTCCTCAATACGGCTGACCGGGCCCGCCCCTTCCCAGTCCGAGCAGCCGCGCGGCCTGGGCGAGCCAGGCTTCGACGACTCGACATGCTTCGAGAAGGAGGTAGGTCGGATCGGGGATCACAGGTTGGGCGAGGCGAGGCTGACCTGTTGCATTACGGCGCCAACCGGCGACACTTGAGCCGTCGCTCGCAGCGCTTCGGACGCAGGGTCTTTCGGCGCCTGTCCGGTACCCGTTCAGCCTTCGAACAGACGCCGGATCCAGGGGGCACGGCGGATGGCGAGGTCCAGCAGATAGAGCGCCAGACCCGCGAGGACGAAGCAGGGCCACAGGGCGGCCCTGATCGCGGAGGTCTCCCCGTAGGACGCGAAGACTTCCTCGGGGCGAGGCGCATAGACGCCACCCGTCTGGCTGGCGAGCGTCTTCAGCATCGCGGTGTCCGGTGAGCGCAGACGAAACTCCTCGGGCATCGGACGCACCAGTTCGCGCGGACCGGTCAAGGCCTTGATGGCTGCCGGGACATCCCCGGCCAGTTCGAACCGGGCGCGCGGCTGCATGCCCTCGGGAACCGCAACGCGCAGTTCGTAGGTGCCCGGCGCCGTCTGGCGCATGGGCGCCGCTCCCGGCAGATCCCCCATGCCGCTCATCCGCAGTTGCGGCGCCAGCCCGTTGCGGAAGCCGCCCTCGGGTGTGAGGGCCACGAGTCTCGCCACGACTTCGCCGTTCTCCACCGCGACGGTGAACTGACCTTCCTCGCGGGTGGTGCGGCGCATCACCTCCCGCACGAGCTGGCTCCAGAACTTCTGGTACCCCGGCCACGCGAGCCAGTCGGCGGCCCAGCGGTTCTTGAGATCCGATCCGAACACGGCGGCCTTGCCCAGGCCCACCTGCCAGCGCGTGAGCAGTGCGGCGTCGGTGCCCGTGACGAGATACACCTCGGCACGCGTGCGCGGCTTGGTGCTGACGAATCCCTTGAGCTTGGGCGCCTGGGCGAAGTCGATGCCCCGCAGGGCTTCGGCCTTGCGCTTGACGACGGCACCGACCGGCTCCTCGCGCAGCCCCTCGTTCACGAGCCGCTTGGTCTCCTGCAGGAAGATCTGCGGCACCGCTTCCGCACTCTCGGCGTAATAGAACCTCCCCTTGCCCCAGGTCGAGATGTTCTCCAGCAGGGTCTTGTCGGCCTCCGCACCGATCGCCACCGTGGTCACCGTGATGTTCGCATCGCCCATCCGCCGGGCGAGCCGCTGGAAGTCCGCGGGCTGCGTGTCGCCGTCCGAGAGCAGGATCACGTGCTTGGCCTTGAGCGGCACGTCGACCAGCATGCGGTAGGCCATCTGCAGCGCCGGATAGATGTTGGTCTGCCCGCTGGCGGTGAACCGCGAGATGAGATCCTCCGCCTTGCGCTTGGAGCGCACGGGCGCCAGCGGCACGGTGATCTCGGGCTGCGAGTCGAAGGTGATCACGGCGAACCTGTGCTCCTCCTCCAGCAGCTGGAGCGCGCCCAGCGTGGCGGCCTTCGCCAGGTCCAGCTTGCGACCCTTCATGCTGTAGGAACGGTCCAGCGCGATCACCAGGGCGAGATCCCGGCGCTTCTCCTGCGCCTCGAAGGTGGCAGGCAGAACACGCTCCAATGCCGAATCCCGCAGTCCCGATTCGCCATACGAATTGACGCCGGCCGCGTACACGAGGCCACCGCCGAAATCGCGGACATAGCGTTCCAGCGCCTCCATTCGCTGCGCACCGAGCTGGTCGCCCCGCGTGTCGGACACGATCACGGCGTCGTACTCGTTCAGTGCCTCGGCGGTCTGCGGTGCCTACTCCGGCAGCGCCACCTGCACATCGAAGCCCTGGGCCGTCAGTGCGTCCTTCGCGTAGCGCGCCGAATCCGCCGCCGATTCGATGTACAGCACGCGCGGACGCGGCAGCACCGAGGCCGCCGTGGTGAACGCGTTGTTCTCCGCGATCAGATCGCCCGCCGCGGCCACTTCCGCCGTGAGCGAAACGCCGCCGCTGTCGGGAATGCGCACGGTGAAGGGCACGCGCTGGATTCCGGCGGCGAGCTTCAGCGTCTGACGGCCGAGCACCTTCGAATCCCGGCGCAACGTGACCTGCGCTTGCACGGCCGCCTGGGCGAACACCAGCACGTGGACGACGGTGGGTTCGTCGCGCCGGAATTCCCGCGGCACCTCGATGGATTCGATCCTGGCGTCACCGGCGGCGCGCACGGTCGCGGGTACCGTGAAGACCCGCACGTGGCGCGCGCGCAAGGCATCCAGCGCTCGGGCGGCATCGCCCCGCGTCTCCAGGCCGTCGGTCATGAGCACCACACGCTTGAGCCGGTCGTCGGCAAAGCTGCTGCCGACGGCCGCGAGCGCGCCTTCAATGTCCGAAACGAGGGGGTCGAGTCCGTCGGCAGCCCCCTTGCCGTCGACGCGAAGCGGGACGCGCCTGATGGCTTCAGGCGATTCCGCACGCCGCACGCGATCGGCGAACGCCACGAAGCGGGACTGCGCAGGCTTGCCCAGTGCGTCAGCCTTCTGCATCCATCCGATGGCCGCGTCCACGAAGGCAGGATCCACGCTGCGCGAGACGTCCAGCGCGTAGACGACCGAGACGTCCTGGGACTCGGACAGGGCGACCGGGCGCATGAGCGCGGCGGTCACGCACGCAAGCACCAGCACGCGCACGCCCAGAAGCACGCGGCGCTGGGCCGGCCCCAGCGCCGTGGAGGACTTCAGTCCTGCCCACACCAGCACCGGCAGCGCGGCCAGGAAGGCGGCCGCGGGCCACGCGTACTCGAAGGTGATCGCGCTCATACGGTCACCCGCCGATGGTAGGTGAGCCATTCCGCGACCAGGGCGGCCGCAGCAGCGAGCAGCAGCCACCAGGCGAGCGGCAGCGCATCGGCCGTCCCGTCGTGCGGTTCGGCCGTGGAGGACGACGCAGGCGCCGGAGACAACCCACTGGCATTGATGTCCGTGACGGCCGGGTCCAGCACGTTGACCAGCACCCGCATGCGCCCGGCGGAAGACTCCACCGTGAGAAAGTCGGGCTCGCTCACGGTGAAACCCGTCGCACCCGGCAGTTCACGCGTCTGCAGTGCGCCTGCGTTCATCGCGCTCACACGCGCCTTTTCCAGAGGCACCCGCAACGTGCCGAGCCGCTCGTGGTGCGGCGGGATTTCCTCGGTGAGCCACTGCATCGCGTTGGCGAGAAAGACCGGAAAGGAGGCCTGCGACGCGAAGTTGGAATCCTCGCCGGAGAAGCCGACGGCCAGCCGCCGGGGGGCGCGGTCCGACGCGATCACCAATGCCTGTCCGGAGGGGGTCCGGGCCAGCACGCCGGACTGGGCATCGACGCCTTGCAGCGCCACCGCCCGGTCGATCTGCACGTCGGCCAGCGACACGTTGTCCAGTACCGGATGATCGGCCAGCCACGAACCCGCCACCGGCGCGGCGAGCGAGCCGCCGTGCGCGGCCAGCCATTTCGTCTGCGGCGGCCGGAACGCGAGCACGGGGGCCAGGGGAGCGGCGGCCGGTGCGAAGCGGTCGAACACGTACGCGTCGTATCCGCCCTTCGCCGCGTACTGCGACGGCGAGAGCACCGTGAGCCGCAAGCGCGGATCGAGACGCAACGCCGCTTCCAGCGGTGCATTGCCGGCGGTGACCAGCGCCACCCGCATGCTGCGGTTGAAGGGAAGGAACGCGTAGGCCCGGTCGTCCAGCGCGAGCCGGTCGTCGGCACTTTCCACCGTGGCCTGCAGGGCGCCTCCGCCGAAGTCGGCCACGGGCACCGATACGGTGGCGAAGCCGCGCGGCGGCAGGCGCACGGGCTTCGATCTGGGATCGCGGCCGGGGCCGGAAACGGTGACCGTTGCCTCCACGGCGACCGTCGCCGCATTGCCCACCTCGACGAACGCTTCGTAGCGCGTCGCGTCGGTGGGCAGCGGCCGCAGATTGAATGCCGTGATGCCGAGGTTCGGCGCGCGTTCGAACGAGGACACCGTGGTGACCGCGGCCGGATGGGCGACCGCAGTCACGCCATCGGTGAAGAAGAGGACATCGCGTTCCCGCGCGGCCTCGGGGAGCAGTTCGAGCTCCGGAAACCAGGCCTTCGTCCCGTTGCCCGCTTCCATCGAGTCCAGCAGGCGCAACGCGGCCTCGCTCTGCACGAAGCCGCCGGTGGACGCCAGACGCAGCGTGTCCGACACGAGAAAGCGCGTGCCGGGCGGCGCCTTCCGGATGGCCGACCGGGCCGCAGCGACCGCATGTTCGAAACGGGTCTTGCCGTCGGACCGCATGGCGTTCATGGTGATCGAGTTGTCCACCACGACGACCAGATCGCGGGCGCCCGTGCTGCTGCCTGCCGCTTCGGGACGCATCGCCGCCAGTGCGAGCAGGGTCGCGATGACCAGCGCGAGCAGCAGCGACAGCCACCACCGCCAGCGCTGCGCGAGGCGGCGGCGCACGCCGGCGATGCGTTGCCACAGCACGAGGGACGGCACGGCGACGCGCTGCGGAGGGGGACGCAAGAGGTACAGCCCGACCACCGCAGCGGCCGCCATCGCGGCCAGGACCCACGCGACGGCGGGCGCCAGACCGGCAAAGCTCATCGCAGCACGCCTTCTCTTCTCAGCGCCGTGAGCATCAGATCCTCGAACGGCGCATCGGTGCGCGCCAGCAGGTACGACCAGCCCTGGCGCCGGCACTCCGTCTCGATCGATTGGCAATGCGCGTGCAGGGCCGCGCGATAGTCCCGCATCAGTTCGGGCGTGACCTCCAGCGGCAGGCTGTCGCCGGTCTCATCATCCACCAGCACGATGTTCTCCGGCAGTTCCGGATTCATCTCCTCGGGCGGCAGCACCTGGAACGCCACGACTTCGTGCCGGAACTGCCGCAGCCACTGGACGCAAGGCGCGAACGAGGACCGCCTTTCTTCCAGGAAATCGCTGATCGGGATCACGAGCCCGCGGGTGCGCCGTGCGCCGAAGTACGCGCGGGCCGCGCTGTTGAGGTCCGTGCCGGACGAAGGTTCGATGCCTTCGAGGAAGCGGAACATGGGCCATACCTGGGTCTTGCCGCGGCGGGCCGGAAGCTCCGCTGCGATGCCGTCGGCCCACGCGACGACGCTCACGCGGTCGTAGTTGAGCAGGGCCAGGTACGCGAGCGCCGCGCCGATCTGCCGCGCGAAGTCGAACTTGCGCGGAGTGCCGTGCGCCATGGAGGCGCTGGAGTCGATGAACACGTACACCGGCAGGTCGGCCTCCTCCTCGAACAGCCGGAGGATGAGCCGGTCGAGCCGCATGTAGATGCCCCAGTCCAGATTGCGGGTGTCGTCGCCGCTCGAATACTGGCGGTAGTCGGCGAAGACCATGCCCGTGCCGGTCCGGCGCGACCGGTGGGAGCCGCGCAGGTGTCCCGCGGCAGGCTTGCGCGTCACGACGTTCAGATGTTCCAGGCGGCGCAGGAAATCTTCGGTGAACAGAGTGTGTCGGGTGGGCATCGGAACGTGAGGGGAACTCGGTGCGGATCGGAACGGCTCGCGGAATGTCGGTGGCCGGACGGCGCAACGGCCGGGCGGCCCCGCCGGACGCGGACTGGCGCCCGGCGGTTTCCCATCGGATCAGCGGGCGTGTGCTCTCCCAGGCATGCGCGGCTGCGGGTTCTTCAGCGGGGTCCGGGCACGTCGGCCAGGATCCGCTGCAGGATCGCGTCGGTGTCGACCCGGTCGGCTTCGGCTTCGAAGTTGAGCAGCAGCCGGTGCCGCAACGCCGGCAGCACGACTGCCCGGATGTCCTCGCCGGCCACGTGCACGCGATCGTGGATGAGCGCATGCACTTTCGCCCCGAGGATCAGCGCCTGGGTGCCGCGCGGGCTGGCGCCGAAGCGCACGTATTTCTTCGCCATCTCGTGGGCCAGATCCGACTCCGGATGCGTCGCGAGCGTGATCCTGATCGCGTAGTCCTGCACCGGCCGCGCGATGGGCACTTCCCGTGCCGTCTCGCGCATCTCCAGGATCTCGCCCTGGGCCAGGGTCCGTTCCACGGCGGGATCGTGACCGTGCGTCGTGCGGTCCAGCACCGCGTGCAGTTCCTCCACGCCGGGGAAACCCATGCGCAGCTTGAACAGGAAACGGTCGAGTTGCGCTTCGGGCAGCGGATAGGTGCCTTCCATCTCCAGCGGGTTCATGGTGGCGAGCACGAAGAACGGCTGCTCCAGCGGCCGCGTCGCATTGCCCGCGGAGACGCTGTTGTCCTGCATCGCCTCCAGCAGCGCCGACTGGGTCTTGGGCGTGGCACGGTTCACCTCGTCGGCCAGCACGAGGTTCGCGAAGATCGGGCCGGGCTGGAACTCGAAGTACTTCCGCCCCGCGTCGTCCTCGCGCACGATCGAGGTGCCCACGATGTCGCCGGGCATGAGATCGGGCGTGAACTGGATGCGCGAGAACTTGAGATGCAGCGCATCGGCCAGCGTCTGCACCAGCTTGGTCTTGCCCACGCCGGGAATGCCCTCCAGCAGCACGTGCCCGCGCGCCAGCAGGCAGGTCATCACGCCATCGATCACGTCGTCGTTGCCGACGATGACGCGGCCGACTTCTTCGCGCACCAGCCGCACATTCCTGCGAAACTGCTCGAGCCTCTGATCCACGTTCACCACGCTCACTTCGCGTTCTCCGCGTTCTCGGGGAAGAATCCCTTCACCTGGTTTCGATGCCGGAGCGCGATCCGCTCCGGGCTCAGCGCCTCCTCGCCCACGTGGCGGTAGCGCCCCTCCACTGCCTGGTACTCCACGCGCGCGTCCGCCTGGCGGCTCGCGGCGTAGAACGCCGAGTCGGTGCCTTCGTTGCCGTCGGCCTCCTGCCCCTTCACCGTCTCGCGCTTGTATTTCGCCTGGATGCGGGTGGCCTCGTCGCCCACCACGGGATCGCCCGGCGCGTGACCCGAGGCCTCGCCCGAGCGGCTCGACTCCTGGCCGGGCGCCTTGGGCTTCTCCTGGGCCAGGGCGCCGAGGCGGAACATGGATCCGCCCTTCATTTCGGCATCGCCGGTCTCGGCCGACTCGCTGGGATTGCCTTGCCCCTGCTGGCGTCCGAAACGCGCCGCGCGCAGGGTCGTCTCGCGCTTCAAGGGCCGTGGACACGGCGGCGAGCTTGCGCGCGGCGCGATTGAGCGCCGCCGCGGCATCGAGCCGGCGGGAGATCTCCTCCAGATTCTGCACCGCCTTCGACAGCCGGCCCTCCGTCTCGGCCTGCGAACCGTCGTTGCGCGACAGCGATTCCATGGATTCCTTGAGCTGGTCCATGGCCGCCTGATCCGGCGCCGCGGCGGCCGAGGCCGATCCGCCCTTTTCGCCGCCGGAGGCCTCCGCCGGATCCTGGGACGGCATGCGCTGGCGCAACAGTTCGGCCGCGGCCTTCGCGTCGCCCGACCGCAGGGCCTGCGCCACTTCCTCGAACCCCTTCCGGTCTTCCAGACTTTCGGCCAGGCTGCGCATCTGCTCACGGCTCGCGGCGGCTTCCAGCGCGCGCTGCCCGGCGATCTGCCGCGCCTCCTCCACCGCCCTGCGCTTTTCCTCGGCGCTGCGCTGCGGATCCTGCAGCGCCGCCAGCGTACGTTCCAGGCGCTCCCTGGCGGCGGCATCCGCCGACGCGAGCGCCTCCTCTATGACCGCCTGCCCAGGCGGGGGGGCCGCGGGCGGGCGCGCTGGTTGCGCCGCTGAGGAGGACTCGGGGCGATCGGAAGCATGCGATGCGAAATGCGGGGACAGGATCACGGCGGCGGCCAGCACGACGCCGAGGATGACGACCGCCCAGACCGTGGACGGCAGCCGCAGCGGCACGAGCTTGCCGGCATCCAGCCCGCGAACGGTGGCCGAGCATCGCTGCAGCAGGACGGCGACCCAGGGCGAGCTCTCCCCGGACCGGGAGAACCACAGCGTGGACTTGAGCTCGTCGCGCAACTGCGCCGCGTCGTCTGCAATGCCCGCGGCTTCCTCGAGCGAGACGGAGCGCAGGGCGGCGCGTCCGAACAGGAAGAGTGCACCCGCGATCAGGAAGAGGCCGCCGTACAGGGGCCAGCGGGCGAGCGGCGTGCCGGAGAGGATGGCGCCCAGTACCACCATGACGGTGCCGATGGCGAGGAGCGCCGAAAGAGCGAGCAGGCCGATCTCGATGGCGTGCTGCAGCCGCACCCGCGCACCGACGGCCTCGAGTGTTCGCTGGAGTGTTCCGTCCATGCCGGCAGTGCGCTCGCTCATGGTTCGATGCTAGCACAGGGCCGCCGCCCTTCGCGGTCCCGTTCGGGGGGTTCCGCCGCGCAGACGAGGGACAGGAAACACTCCGCCCTTCGCCCTCCGGAATGTCTCGGAAGTCCGGGCATGGACAAGGCCCGATTGTCGAGGACAGGCGCTCCCGCGCGATGCGTCGCGGGGGGAGCGCGGTGTAACATCCGCGACCATGACGATTGCTTCTTCCCCGGCCCGGCGCAGAGGCGGCATCGCCGGGAAGCCGGCGAACGCACTTGTCTTCGCCCTCGTTGCAGCCATCACCGCCTGCCCCTTCCTGCCGGCACAGGCAGCGCAGCGCCCGCACATCGTGTACCTCATGCCGGACGATCTGGGCTGGCAGGATCTCGGGTACCTCGGCAAGGAAATCCGCACGCCGAACATCGACCGGATCGCCGACGGCGCGGTGCGCCTCAATCAGTTCTATGTCCAGCCCCATTCGAGCCAGACCCGGGCGGCGGTGATGACGGGCCGCTATCCCTTCCGCTACGGACTGCAGACCCAGTCGATCCTCCCGCAGAGCACGTACGGCCTGCCGGTGGAAGAGCGGACGCTGGCCCAGGCCCTGAAGGAATCGGGATATCGCACCGCCTTCGTCGGCAAGTGGCAGCTGGGCCATGCCCAACCCGGGTTCTGGCCGCTTCGACGGGGCTTCGACCACTTCTACGGCACGCTCGCCGGCGGCGTCGACCACTTCACCCGCCGCGGCGACAACGGGCCGGACTGGTACCGCCAGGACAAGCCGGTCAAGGAAACCGGATACGACACCGCTCTCATCGGCAAGGAAGCCGCGTCCGTCGTCGCGGGCCACGATCCGTCCAAGCCGCTGTTCCTGTTCGTGTCGTTCAACGCACCGGCCGCTCCGCTGCAGGCGCCGCGCGAATTCCTCGACCGCAACGCGCACATCGGGGACGAGATCCGGCGGACGTACGCAGGCATGGTGAGCGCGCTGGACGATGCCGTCGGGCAGATCCTCGCGGCGCTCCAGAAGAAGGGAATGCTGGAGGACACGCTGCTGGTCTTCCACAGCGACAACGGCGGCGCCGTGGCGCACAAGTTTCCGACGGGCGACGGCGACCTCGCCGTGGCCGCCGCCGACAACGGCCCCTACCGCGACGGCGCCGGCAGTGTCTACGAAGGCGGCGTGCGCGTTCCGGCGCTGGTCAAGTGGCCCCGGGGGCTGGAGGCGGGAGTGACCAACGCGCTCATCCACGTGACCGACCTCTATCCGACGCTGCTGGCTCAGGCGGGGGCCGGTCTGGATCAGCGCAAGCCGCTGGACGGCATCGACCAGTGGCCCGTGATCAAGGAGGGCAAGCTCGGCACGCGCAAGGACGTGCCGCTCACTGTCGAGGATCTGCGCGCCTCGATCCGCTCCGGCGACTGGAAGCTCGTGGTGTACTCCACGCTGCCGTCCAGAACGGAGCTCTACGACATTCCGCACGACCCGGCGGAGGAAGACAACGCGGCCGAGCGCAACCCTCAGCTCGTGCAGGAACTCCTGCGCAAGCTGACGGATTTCGCGTGGGAGATGGCGCCTTCGCGGCACCTCGAGGACCTCGCCCGCGCCCGCAAGCGCGATCTGCCCACGGTCTGGGGCGCGAATCCCCTTCGGCATGGCGCGACCGCCCGGACGGACTCGCGCAACGACCCGTCCCTCACCGTGGAACGCGCGGACCGGCCGCAGGGGGCCAGATGAGACCCGAGACCCTGGTCCCTGGTCCCGGGGGAAAACCCGCTTCTCTCCACGTCGACGCCTGCCCGAGAACCGGCCGCCCGCGCCGCGGCGCTCCCCTGGGGACCCGGGCCCGGGGACTCGCGCCTTGAATCTCCAACGCCTGTACAACATTGCCGATCTGCGTTCGGCCGCCCGCAAGCGGCTGCCGCGGGTCATCTTCGAGTTCGTCGACGGCGGCGCCCAGGACGAGATCACGCTGCGTGCGAACAGCGCGGATTTCGCGCGATATGCGTTCCGGCCCCGCATGCTGACGGACATCTCCGAACGGTCCACGGCCACGACGATCCTCGGCGCGCCTGCCGCGTTTCCCGTGGTGCTCGCGCCCACCGGGCTGGCCGGCATCACGCATCGCCGCGGCGAGCTTCCGGCCTCCCGGGCCGCAGCCGCTGCCGGCGTGCCCTACTGCCTGTCCTGCATGTCCACCTGCAGCATCGAGGACATCGCCGCGGCGTCCTCCGTCACCCGCTGGTTCCAGCTCTACGTCCTGCGCGATCGCGAGCTCACCCGCACGTTCATCGAGCGCGCCAAGGCCGCCGGATGCAGGGCGCTGGTCCTCACCGTGGACACCAAGGTGCAGGGGCCGCGCGAGCGCGACATGCGAAACGGATTCACCGTGCCGCCACGCTTTTCGCTCGACACGTTGCTCGATTTCGCGCTCCATTGGCGCTGGCTGCTGGACGTGGGACTCGGCCCGAGGGTCACCTATGGCAACTTCGCCGGCAGCGCCCTGTCGACCGGCGAGGCCATGACGATCACCCGCTTCATCGGCGGGCAGTTCGATCCCTCCGTGAGCTACAAGGACCTCGAGTGGTTCAAGAACGCGTGGGGCGGACCGGTGGCGGTAAAGGGAATTCTCACGGGCGAGGATGCACGCGCGGCGGTCGACCACGGGGCCGACGCCATCATCGTTTCGAACCACGGCGGCCGTCAGCTCGACGGAGCGATGTCCTCCATCCGCGCGCTGCCGGAGGTGGCGGATGCGGTGGGCGACCGGGCCGAAGTGATCCTCGACGGCGGCGTGCGGCGCGGTTCGGACATCGTGAAGGCGCTGTGTCTCGGCGCCCGCGCCTGCATGATCGGACGTGCATGGCTCTACGGACTGGCGGCGGGCGGCGAACCCGGCGTGGCCCGTTCACTGGCGATCCTGCGCCATGAATTCGATCTGGCCGTGGCTCTGCTCGGCCGGACCGGGGTCGACCAGCTGGATCGGAGCTGCCTCGCCCCCACGTAGCCGGTCATGCGCATCGTTCCGCGGCTCGCGTTCGCCGCCCTCACCTGCCTCGTGTCACCCTTCGCGATCGCCGCCGCCGGCGACTGCGAACGCCTCCTGGCGGCGGCGCCTGCCCCGGCCGCGACGCCCGACGCCGTCTCGCTCAATGCCCGGGCGCAGTGCTGGCTGGCGCTGGGCCGGCCCGCCACCGCCCGCCGCCTCTTCACCGAAGCGCTCGTGCAGGATCCGCTGCTCCTGCAGGCGCATGCTGGCCGGGCGATCGCCGCGGCACGCACCGGTGACTTCACCCGCGCGAAGCTCGATCTCGAAGCGCTCAAGGCCCTCGATCCCAAGGCGGCGGCGCAGGCCGGCGAACTGCTCACGCTCGAATCCGCCCGCGACGACGGAGCCGCGACTCCCGAGGCAAGGCGTGCGGACCTGGACCGGGCCGCCGCCGCCGGCGAGCCCGCAGACCGCTTGCGCTCGCTCGGGGGCGCGCTGCTGCGTTCCGCTGCGAGCCACCACCGGCGCTACGAGGAGTGGTACCAGGACCGCCTGGGCCAGCTGGCGGCCGCCGCGCGTGCGGAACCCGCCAACGTCGAGCGGTACGTCGATCTCGCGGAATTTCTCGTGCGGGAATCGAATGTGCGGCAGCGAAGCGAAGCCCCGCCCCCGGCAGGCGCGCAGATGCCATGGCGTCCCTGGGCGGCGGAGTACGAGGAACTCCTCGCCGCACGCGCGGCCGCCGACGAAGCGCTCAAGATCGATGCGAGACACGTACGGGCGCTGGCACTCAAGGCCGTGGCGCTGTCCCGGCTGGGCCAGGACGATCCTGCCGATCAGTTCGTCCGCCGTCTCCAGGGCGCGGGCGACTCGCCCGAGGCTGCCCGCGCGCTCGCCTGGATCCGTCAGCAGCGCATCGCCCGTTGGACGCAGCAGGCGCGCTCGCTGCGGGTGCCGGTCTGCACCGCGACGCGGCCGGGCACCGCACGCGCACCGCGTCCGGGCGAATTGTCTCCGGCACCGTGTCCCGCGCCGGGCAGCCGAGACCTTCATCTCGCCGACACGCTGGAGAACAAGGCAGCCGCTTCGAGGCGAGAGAGCGCCACGCTCTTTCAGCGAGCGGCGCAGGCGGGAGCGGGACGCGTGGAAGCCGAGGTGTTCCAGGCGGAGATCTGGCTGTCCCGGAACCGTCCGGCGGACGCGCTCGCCGTCCTGCAGAAGGCAGTGCAGCGGGAACCGGGATCCCTGGAGGCGCATGGAGCGCTGATCGACGTGCTGGCCGCGCATGGTCAGGAGGACGCACTGCTGCGCGCCCGCTCAGCGGCCGCCAGGCTCCTGCACACGACAGTGGCGTGGGATCTCGAGCGCGTCTGGGACCGCATCGAGCGCGGCCGGATCGACGAAGCCCTCGCATTGCTGACCGAAGCGAAGCGGAACGTCCCGGACGAACCTCGACTGGATGCCTATCGCGCCGTGGCGCATCAGGCGGCGGGGCAGACGGCGGAGGCCATCGTGTCCGCAAGGGCCGCGCTGGCCCTGGAAGAAGCCCGCCTGGCGATGGACGATGGTATGGCCGCCGCCGGGCTGCCGCGTTCCGCCGCCGATTCGGGTCTGATTCTGCGTCTGCGGCCGCTGCTCGCGCAGTGGCTCGAACCGCGCGGTGCATCGGCGGAGATCACGGCGCTCCGGCGCGATCATGCCGCCTTGATGGGCAGGCTCGACCCGGCGGAGTCCGATGCGCTCGTCTACACGGCCGTCCTGCCGGTATCCGGTGCGTCGGTTCCGGTCAGCCTGGCCTCGCTGAAGGCGTCCGCCGCGCAGTCCGCCCAGGCTTCGAGCCTGCCACCTGTCCCGGCGGCTCGGCCCCCGGCGCTGCCGCGAGCGGCTGACGCCGGCCCACCTGCAACGGCAGTGCCCCGTCCCTTGCCGTCGACGGCCGCGGCCGGCGCACCGAAGGAAGCCGTCGCAGTTCCACCGCCTCAACCCGTACGCGCACCGGAAGCCGCGACGCAGGGGACATCATCGCTGCCTCGCACACTGTCTCCCAGGACACCGCCGGCACCTGCCGCCTCGGCGCCATCCGCGACACCGTCCGCGCCGATTCCCGAACCCGGGTCCGGCCTGGATGCCGCACTCGCCGGAACGTGGGTGACGGAGATCGCCGACCCCCGCGGCCAGCGGCGCCGCATCTCGCTGGAGATCGAGGCGGCAGGCAGCTACGACATCCGTTCGGAGGGGCGCGTGCTGACTCACGGCCGCATCCAGGCCACGGCAGGACGGCTGCTGATGACCGACCAGTCGGGGCATACGACGCTGGGTACCTACCGGATCCGCCCGGCCGAGCCGGATTCCCCGTCGGGCGCGCGCACGGACATCCTGCAGCTCACCATGGACAGCGGCGCGTCCCAGTGGCAGAGGCAGTAGCGCGGCGGCGCCGCGGGCAGAAGCGAAAGAGAAGGCTCGGGAACGCTCGGGAAGACTCGTGACGCCCGCACACCGGTTCGCCGTTGGCAGACGGTTCACCGGTGCACGGCGCAGAGCGTCGTCACGAGAGAGCACCGGAGACATGCTGCATGCGTCTCCGGCCGTGCCGGTACGGACTCGGCCTGCGTCGCCGACTCCGGCACTCCGGGGCCTGTCGCCGGCTCGAGAGGGAGTGAGCTGGCGACAGGCACTGGAAAATGGAGCTACGCGCGCACCGGCACCTCCATCGGCGACGATCCGAGAAAGCGCGCCCCGAACTGCGCGGCGGAAGCCGGCATGGACCACAGGCGCCCCTGGAACAGCGTGCATCCGAGCTGCGCGAGAGAGCGGAACTGGGCCTGTGTCTCCACCCCCTCCGCGACGACCTCGAGGCCCAGCGCATCGGCCATTCCGACGATCGCCTTGACGATCGCGCCTCCCGCCGGATGGGTGTCCACGGAATCCGCGAACTGGCGGTCGATCTTCAACGCATCCGGGGCAAGCCTCTGCAGGACCGCAAGGGATGAATAGCCGGTGCCGAAATCGTCGATGGCGATGCGCACCCCCATGGCGCGCAGACGGGCCATGGCGCGCGAAACCTCGGGCAGGTCTTCCATCATCAGGCTCTCGGTGATCTCGACCTCGATGCGGTCGGGCCGGACGCCGTGCTCCTCCAGGCAGAGAGCGAGGTGATCCACGAACCCGTTGCGAAACTGCGCGCAGGACACGTTGATCGCCACACGGGGAACGGCCAGTCCGTCGCGCCACCAGAGCGCCATCTGCCGGGTCACCTCCGAAGCCACCCACTCGCCGATGTCCGTGATGAGCCCGACCTCCTCGGCCAGCGGGATGAACCGGGACGGTTCGATCTCGCCGCGCTGCGGATGCTTCCATCGCAGCAACGCTTCCGCGCCCACGAGAGCCGTGCCCTCCGCGTCCATCTGAGGCTGATAGTTGAGTTCGAACTCGCCCCGTTCGATGGCGCGTCTGAGATCGCGTTCCAGGCCGAACCTCTGTTCGGCACGATCGTTCATGTCCGGGGCAAAGAAGCGGAAGGCGTTGCCGCCGCCATGCCGGGCGACGTAGGCCGCCGCCGCGGCGGAGCGCAGGAGCATGTCGGCGTCCCGGCCGTTGGGCGGGCACAGGGCGATTCCTATCGAACAGGTCAGGCGGAATTCCTCTGCCCCTATCTCGATCGGATCGGCGATGCCCCGCAACAGCCGGGTCGCGATGCAGGCGATGCTCTCGTCGCCGCGGGCGTCGTCCAGAACGATCGCGAATTCGTCGTCGCCGTGGCGGCACAGGATGTCCGCCTCCCCAGCGCGGACCGGACACGTCCTCCCAGCCCGATCAGCACCTGATCGCTCATTTCCGACCCGAGCGAATCGCGCAGCAGGCGGAAGCGGTCGATGGTGAGAATCAGCGCGGCCACGGATTCCCCGCGCCGGCCTGCCTCCGCGATCTTCTGACCGAGCAGTTCCTTGAGCGCGGTCCGGTTGATGAACCCGGTCACCGGGTCGCGGGTCGTCGCGGCGGCAAGCCGCGCCTGGGCCAGCTTGAATTCGGTGATGTCCGTGAGAAAGCAGCGCACCGTGCCCGAACCCTTGTCCGCTCCCGCGCGCATGGCGCGTCCCTTGAGCCAGACCGAGCCGCCGTTGGCGGTATTCATGCGCAGTTCGAGCGTCCTGCTCGCACCGTCGGCCGCCACCATGTCGAGCAGCCTGAACACGCCCTCGCGGTCTTCTTCCTCCATCACGTCGCGGAAGAAATTCGGGTTCTGCAGCCACCACTCCAGCTTGAAGCCCAGCAGCCGCTCCGCTCCGAGCGACACGAAGGTCACGCGCCGGGTGGCGGACACGATGTCGCACAGGATCGCGTCGCAGTCGTCGACCGACACCTGGCGCAGTTCGGCAAGCGCCCGGGACGTTTCATGGGGATCGATGCCAGGAACGGTTTCGGCAGGTTCGGCGCGCGGGTCTGTCGGCGTGTCGTGCGGCTTCTCGGTCCTGGCTTGGGCCACGACGGACGCCAGAACACGATGCAGCCCCTCGCGGTCATCGCGCGAATCGATGACGTGGTCGGCCCCGGCCGCGCGACAGTACTGGGCGAGAACCCCTGCCGGATCGTCGACGACGGCGACGATCATCGCGCCCGGCACGGAGTTGCGGATCTCGGAGAGCATCCACGGATCGACCGTCTGCTCGGGTTCGATGCCCGCGACGATCACCTCGGGCTGTGTCGTCTGCGCGACGTCCACGGCCTCGCGCGGGTCGCTGGAACTGCCCACGAGCCACGCGCCGGGTGAAGTCACCACCCGCTTGACGAGCCGCGACTTCGTCGCGAGATTGCTTGCCACCACGTACGTACGCACCGATCGTCTCCCTTGCTCCCGCCGGCTTGCGCGGGTTTCCATGGGAGGCACTATCGGCGCAACGGCCGCGCGCGCCCATCGGTGCAAGTCGCGATGCGATGTGGGAGACCGCCGGGGACGGCGTAGGCGGATTCCTACAGGTATCCGCGGCAGCGCCCGCCGGGAGGCCTGCGGAAAGAATCGCCGGCCGGTGCGAACACACCGCGTGGCGGGAGCAGGTCTAGTCGATCAGCGTGTGCTTGAGGCAGTAGCGGGTGAGATCCGCGTTGTTCTGCAGCCCCATCTTGTCGAGGATGCGCGAACGGTAGGTGCTCACGGTCTTGACCGACAATGCCAGCGCCTGCGCGATCTCGGTGGGCGTCTGACCCGCGGCGAGCATGCGCATCACCCGGAATTCGCGGGACGAAAGCGCCTCGTGCGGGAGGGCGAGCGGCGGCATGGCGAGCCTGTCCGCCAGCACTTCGGCCAGTTCGGCGGTGATGAAGCGCCCGCCGCCGAGGATCTTGGAGATGGCACCGAAGAGCTGCTCGGTGGCGTTGTCCTTGGTGATGTAGCCGCGGGCCCCGAGCCTCAGCGCCTGCACGCCCAGTTCCGTCTCGGAATGCATGCTCAGCATGAGCACGCGTTGATCAGGCCGGCGCTCGATGGCCTTCGCCAGCACGTCCAGCCCGGACATGCCCGGGAGCGACAGATCGAGGATCACGAGATCGAAGCGCTGCCTGCGCAGCTCATCGAGCGCCGCCTCGCCGGAATCGGCCTCTGCCACCTCCGCCTGGACGTATGCCTCTTCCAGCAGCTGCCGGATTCCGCGCCGGATGAGCGGGTGATCGTCGACGACGAGAAACCTCATGCCGCCGGCGCCGGATCCTGACCGGACTCGGCGCGGACGGGCACGACCACCGTCACGACGGTTCCCTGGCCAGGCCTGGAAGCGATCTGCGCGACGCCGCCCAGGAGGCCCGCGCGTTCCGTGATGCCCAGCACTCCCAACGTGCGGGGTGTGCGCAGCGTCCCGGGATCGAACCCCCGGCCGTCATCGGCCGCGGTCATCCGCACGCGGTCTCCCGCCAGCTCCAGGCGGATGCGGACCACGGTGGCCTTCGCGTGCTTCGCCACGTTGGTCAGCGCCTCCTGGAAGATCCGGAAAAGAGCGGTGGCACGGTCGTCGTCCAGCGCGACGTCCTCGGCGTCGACCTCGCAGCGGATGCCCGTGCGTGCCTGGAACTGCTGGGCATAACCGCGGAAGGCCGCGGCGAGACCCAGCGTGTCGAGCGCCGCGGGGCGCAGTTCCGTGGCGATGCGGCGGACAGTGCCCACGGTCGTGTCGATGAAATCCGCCATCGCGCCGAGACGCTCATCGAGCGGCTCGATCTCCAGCGCCCCGCCCGGATTCAGATGCCGGCGCAGCCAGGCGACGTCCATCTTGAGCCCGCTGAACGCCTGCCCCAGCTCGTCGTGGATCTCCCGTGCGATGCGCACCCGGTCCTGCTCCATCGCGCGCGTGATCTGTTCGGTGAAGCGGGCGAGGCGGTCGTGGGAGTCCTTGAGGAGCCGCTCGGTGTCCTTCAGTTCCGAGATGTCCGTGATCATCGACGAGAAGTACGGCGGGCGGCCATCTCCGGGTTCGACGCGGGACGTGTTGACCGACACCCACACCTCGCTGCCGTCGGGCCGCAGCATGCGGCGCTCGTCGCTGAAGCGCTTGAGCTTGCCACTGAGCAGTTCGTCCATCAACGCACGGCGGCGCTGGCGATCGTCGGGATGCGTCAATTCGGGAGGTGACGTCGCCAGCATCTGTTCTTCCGTACGCCGGACGATCTCGCAGAAGCGCTTGTTCACGCGCAGGATGCACTCGTCGATCGACGACTCCGACACGCCGACGGCGGACTGTTCGAAGGTGGCGGCGAGCCGGGCGCGCTCCTCGAGAAGCGCCGCCTCGGCCGCCTTGCGCTCCGTGATGTCCACCAGCACGCGCAATTCGAACTTGTCCCGGCCGGCGCCCGGTTGGACCATGGTGCTGCTGATCTTCGCCCATGCCACGCTGCCGTCGGGCCGCAGCATGCGTTTCTCGTACGCGATGGAAGGCACGCGGCCTGCGTGGAGATCGGCGCAGAGCGCCTTCTCGAGTCCGGCATCGTCAGGGTGCGTCACGTCCCACACCGGCGAGCCGACCAGTTGCTCCGCAGGACGCCCTGCCAGCTCGCACATGCGAGGATTGACGCGCGAGCGCAGCCCGTTGCCGTCCACGATCACGAAGCCCACGGTCGCCTGATCGAACGCCGCGGCCCAGCGTTCCTGCTCCATCTCGATGTGGGCGACGTTGCGCTTCAGCTCGGAGATGTCCTCGAGGAAGATGGCGATCCCGCCGTCCGCGGTGGGATGAATATGGTTGCGATACCAGGTCTGGGTGACGGCGAAATACTGGTCGATGCGCTCCTCCCGGCCGGAATCCCGCACCCGATGACAGGCCGCGTGAAAGGGCAGGCTGCGGGCTTGAGGGAACACATCCCAGAGAACACGGCCCTGCAGTTCGTTGCGGCTGCGCTGGAGGAGCTCGCAGGCGCGGTCGTTGACATACGCATAACGCCACTGCGCGTCGAGCACGATGAAGCCATCGCGGATGCCGGCGAGGACGTCCTGCAGGCGACGTTCCGTGCGCAACCGCTCCGTCTGCTCGCTGCGTTCGGAGGTGAAGTCGCGCACGAGGCCGAAGAGGGACGGTCGATCGACCTGACCCGCCAGGACACGCGCTCGCGCCGCGAACCACCGGTAACTGCCGTCGCGGTGAAGGATGCGGTATTCCACGTCGGCGCGCTCGCCGTCCGGAAGTGCCAGGAGACGCGCCTCGGTCTGCAGGATCCCGGCGCGATCCTCCGGATGGACGCGCTCCAACCATTGGTCGAAGTGGTCGAGCGGCTCATCCGGATCCCCCAGCAGTCTGCGGTATTCCGGGGAGAGCTGGCCGTGCCTCGTCTCCACGTTGAACGACCAGTAACCGAACTCGCCAACCTCGAGGGCGAGCTGGAGCCTCGTATCCAGTTCCTGCATGGCGGTGGTGGCGCTGTCTTTCTCGGCCTCGATCCGCTTGCGTTCGGTCACGTCGCGAAAATAGACGTGAAGGCTGTCCGCAGACGGCAGGATCCGGTTCTCGAACCACACGCCCATGCCCGGATAGAAATTCTCGACGGTGGCCGGCTGGCCGGTCTCCATGGCTTCCCGGCAGGCCCGGCCGAAGGGAAGATCGTACGCATCGGGATACAGATCCCACATGCAGCGGCCGACCAGTTCGTCGACGGGACGGCGCAGAATCTGCGCACAGCGCGGATTCACGTAGCGGTAGCGCCATTGCCGGTCGAGGATCATGAAACCATCGGACATGGCGTCCAGGGTTCGCAGCAGGAGATCCTGCATGGCCTCGCACGCCTCGTCGCCTCGATGGCGGACGGTGATCTCGCGCACGACCCGCGCTTCCGCGGCTCCAGGTTCGAATGCAGAGGCGTGTCCGGCCGCCCGGTCGGAAACCTGGTCGAAGGTGCCGTCCGGCCTGCGCACACGATAGTCGACAGCCGGGGCATCCGGCCCTGATCCGAGGAGATCGAAGTGCAACTTGACCCGCAACCGGTCGGCCTCGTGGACGAGGTCCAGCCAGCCGCTCACGGCAGACGGCAGGGTCTCCGCCGGATGTCCGCACAGATCATCCGGTCCGCAGGCCCACCGCAGTTCGCCAGTCAGCGGACGATGGCTGTAGCTGCAGGCGCCCAGCGTCCGCAGCACGGCGAGCGCATCCGCGGGAGCCGATCCCGGGACGCCGTCGCGCCCCGCATTCTCGTTCTTGTGTGTCACGTCACCGCCACTCCGTGCTGCCCGTTTCCCCACCCCGGGGAAACACCGCTGGACGATTCCTGGGCCAATTATCTCCCCATCTCTGTCAAGACTGCCGGAAGGTCTCATGCGTTATGCTGATCGGGTCAAGGAGGAAGGCATGACCGATCGACGCTCGACCCACCGGGACGGCTGGCCACCGGGGCACGATGCAATTGCCCGTCCGGCAAGACTCTCCTTCGCAGCGCGATGTCCCGAGCAGCCGGCAGGGGGCTCACGCCGGATGCGATACGCCGCCTTCGCATCGGCCCTCGTGGCCTTCCAGGCCTGCGCGGCCGACTATGCGTCCCTCGTTCCTTCGCGCTGCATCCACGAGATGGGCGAATGGGGCGAGCAGGCCGTGCACGAATGCATCCGCCGCGATCTTCCTGCCGCGCAGGCGTTGGAGAAGTATCCCCGCCGCGCCGAACCGCTGATCGACCGCTGCATCCAAGAAATCGGGCGCAACGGCTGGAGCGCCGTGAAGGAATGCGTGGACAAGGCGCTGCCTTCCTCGAACCCGCCCGCGGCGCAGTGAACGAATCCGGCCCGGCACCGTCGAGCGTTCACGTGCGCGATGTCCTGCCGGAACGTGCGCCGGACGGTTCACGCGTGCATCCGCTCGGACGCACGCCACACGGATCGATGGCGAGATTCGAGCTCCCGGCAGGCGCCCTCTCCCGCGCGGTCGTGCACGCGTCGGCGGACGAGATCTGGGTCGTGGTGAGCGGCCGCGGACGAATGTGGCGCGACGATGGCCGGATCGAACTCTGGACGGACCTGGAGCCGGAACTGTGCGTGACCATTCCCCGCGGCACCCGATTCCAGTTTCGCTGTGAGGGCGACGAACCGCTCGTCGCCTACGGCATCACGATGCCGCCCTGGTCGGGCGACGGCGATGCCGAGGTGGTGATGGGTCCGTGGGACCCGCAATTCCAGGGGAACGATCGGCAAGAGGCGCAGTCAGGCCCCGCGACCCCTGGCCCGAGCCCCTGACGAAACCAGTCCCCGGACTTTCCCACCGCCGTGCCGCGCGTCCGCGCGGCGGGCCTCACGCCCGGACGGTCAACCGAACGGACGCACGCCGATGAGCGGTCCGTGCAGCAGGAACGCGAAGACCGCCCACACGGCGACGCCAGCGACGACGGCCGCGACATCCTTGCCCGCGCGGCCCTCCGGATAGCGCCTGCCGGCCGCACGATCGCGTCGCCGCGCGGAGGCGAAGTCCACGATCGCCCAGACGAGAATGGCCCCGAACAGCACCACATCGCCCAACCGCCCGTTCGACAGCAGATGCGCGAACGCCCAGAGCTTCACTCCCGCGACCATGGGATGACCGAGCACCTGCTTGAAGTGGTTGCCGGGAACATTCGCCGCGGCGATCAGGACGAACGCCAGGAGGGTGAGCAGCGCCGTCGCGTGCGCCGTCCAGCGAGGCGGCTGCCACAGTTCCACGGGATCGATGCGCGTCTGGCCGTAGCCCCAGACGATGAGCACGAAACCCGCCAGGGAAACCACCGAGAACAGCCCCTTCCAGGGCCCTTCTCCCATCGCCGCGATGCGCCGTGAACGCCAGCCGTCCGCGACGATCCGGACGGAATGCGCGCCCAGAAAGACGACCAGCCCCGCGATCAGCCAGGCCATGGCGGTCTCACGCCCTGGCGGGAAGACGGGTCGCCTGCCAGGACACGAACTGCAGGCCGGCGGGACGCTGGGCCCAGATGCTGTGAAACATGAGAGAGAGCGACAGTTCCTGCCCGTTGGCCGTCACATCGAAGTTCGCGGCACCCGAGACGATCGCCACACCGCCATAGATTCGCACCGTGACGTCGCCCAGTGTCATGCGGCGATAGCGAACAGCGCCCGAGCGCATGGATTCGATGAAGCTCGCCTTGGTGTCCACGTTCGTGCTCGAGTGGACATACACGAGGTCGTCTCCGAACAGGCGCTCCATGGCGGCGAAATCGTTGGCGGTCTGGGCGTCGTATCGCGCGGCTTCCGCCGCGAGCGCCTCCTCCACCGTGACCGTGCCGAAGCACACCTGCACACCGGTGCCTGGCTGCACGGCCGGGAGAATCGGTGGGCGGAAGACATCTTTCAGAGTGGTCAGCAGCGTCATGGAACATCTCCGCGAGGACGAGTGGCCGGCCCGTACTCCAGGGCCGGTCCGGGGAATGTACACGGATCGCGTGGCAGCCGGAATGGCGCGATGACAAGACGGACCACAAGGGTGGGATGCAAATTTCGCCGAGCCGGCCCACGCCGGCGGCGCCCCGTTCTCGGAGCGGCGGCGCTGCGGTGAGGACCGGTGAAGCCCTGTCGGCGGGACGCCCGAGCGAGTATTCACAGGGGCCGACGTCCGGCACCGGACCTCCTGGACGAAAGGCAGCGGCAGACCTCCCGCATGCGGACACGCAGGGGGAGATCCGCGCCTCTGCGAGGTCAGTTCGTCGCGGGGACGAACCGGATGCGCGCTTACGCGCAGTGGTCTTCGGACCGGGGCGCGCCAACGCCACCCTCGTCCGCTCCTCCGCCGCTTCTTCCGCGCCAATGAGGACTTCCGTCACCGACGTCGACGTCGCGTAGGGCGATTCGGAGCCGATGCTGTCCACGGCGTACTGGGCGCGCAGCCAATGGTCCATGTCGCGTCCGTGAGGGCAGCCCTCGTCCATCCAGATCCGATAGGCCATCTCGCGAATGCGATGAAATTTTTCGTCAGTCATTTGTCGCCTCCAGGTTGCATTTGATCGGTGCGCAGGATCGAGCGCGGGCGCAAGTTTCACGGCTCGCAACGATCCTGGAATTGACCAAAGTCAACGGATTTCCGTTCCCTGACGCACTCATCGTTGCGGTCCTCAGGCGCTTGCGACCCTTCATCTCCGACCGGTCCGCACACGTGTGACAGTCCCGTGCGCCCCACTTGATCCGTACAGACCATTCTCATGGGAGCGCGGTGTCACCCTATCGACATTTCCCATACGCCGCTTGGCCAAGCGTGCAGTTGTCTTGACGCAGCGCAAATCCGGATGTCATTCCATCCACAGAATTGATCTGCAATCGACGCACCGGACCCATCCCTGAACGAACGTTCGCCCCGCCCGAGGACGACTCCATGAGTCTCGCACGAACCCCGACGAATTCACGCTGGACGTCTGTACTGGTGGCAATTCTCGCGTTGGTCGCCACGGTCTCGATGCTGGCGCCGGTCTCCGCCTTCGCATGGTGGAATGCGGACTGGTCGTATCGCAAGAAGATCACGCTTCACACCGCGCGTGACGGCGCGGCGCTCTCCGGGCCCGTGGACGAGGCGCCTGTGCTCGTGCGTCTGCACACAGGCAACTTTCCGTTCGTCGACGCCAAGGAGAACGGCGAGGATCTCCGTTTTGTCGCCGGCGACGACAAGACACCTCTCAAGTTCCATGTGGAGCGCTTCGACGGACTGAACGGCATTGCGCTCGTCTGGGTGCGTGTGCCCAGGCTGCACCAGAAGACGGACAACGACGTCGTGTGGCTCTACTACGGAAATCCGAACGCGCCCGCCGGGGCGGACGCGGCGGGCACTTTCGACGACGCGCAGACTGCCGCGTACCACTTCGCGCAGAACGAGTCCGCACCGGTCGATTCCACCGCCTACCAGAACGGCGCGCAGAACTCTTCCGCAGCCTCGATCGCGGAGGGCGCCATCGATCATGCGCTGCGCTTTGCCGCCACCTCCTCGTTCACGGTCCCGGCAAAGCCTGCCTTGAAGGTTGCGGCAGGCGGCGCGCTTTCCATCACCGCGTGGATCAAGACTTCCACGCTGGATGGCGGCGGGCGTCTTCTCACTCTCGCGGGAAACGACGGCGAATTCGTGATCGACGTCAAGGGCGCGTCCCTTCAGGCCCGCATCCGTGCTCCGGGTTCGCAGATCGAAACGCCGTCGATCGACCGCCTCTCGCCGGGAACCTGGCACCACGTGGCGGTGACCGCATCGGACCGGCTCACGGTTTACGTCGATGGAGAGGAAGTGGCAGCCGTGGCGGCAAAGCTCCCCGAGCTGGCGGGACCCGTTACCGTGGGCGCCATTGCGGAGATACCGGGCTTCTCCGGCGATCTCGACGAACTGCAATTTTCCAGGACTGCCCGCAGCAAGGATTGGATCCGGCTCGCGGCGCTCGGCCACGGGCCGGACGCGCGGATCGTGGAATACGGTCAGGACGAGGCACAGGCAGACGGAGGGCAGTATCTGGCGTTGCTGCGCGTCCTGGCCGGCGCGGTGAGCCGTGACGCTTGGGTGATCATCGGCCTCATCGTGATTCTGGGCTTCCTCAGCACGGAGGCGATCATCGTCAAGGCTCGACTGCTGCGGCGCATGGAGAACGCCAATGCCGGATTTCTCGGCAGGTTTCGCGATCTGCAGGGCGATCTGGCCGCGCTGGCGGGCAGCGATCCCTCCTCCGCGGATTCGACGCCGAAAGCAGGCGGCGTTCTCCGGGACTCGAGCCTGTTCCGCATGTATGCCGCAGCCATCGGTGAAGTCCGCAAGTCGCTGGCGGCCGAGTCACCTGCTCACGCCGGCATGGACGCTTCCGACATGGATGTGGTGAAGGCGGCCATCGACTCCGCCATGGTCGAGGAGGCGAACCGGATGAACAAGAACATGGTGATGCTCACGCTCTCCGTCAGCGGCGCTCCGTTCCTGGGGCTGCTCGGAACCGTGGTGGGCATCATGGTCACCTTCGCGACCATCGCCATGCAGGGCGACGTGAACGTCAACACCATCGCACCCGGAGTCGCTGCGGCGATCACGACGACGGTGGCGGGTCTCGTCGTGGCGATCCCCGTGATGTTCGCGTACAACTTTCTGGCACTGCGGATCCGCGCCCTCACGACGGCGATGGAACTGTTCAGCAACGAGCTGCTCAGCCGCATTGCGCGCAGCTACCGGAAGGCATAAGGAGGCGCCATGCGTTTCGGCCACGACAACAAGATCTACGACGAGCTGAATCTGACCCCGCTCATGGATCTCGCCTGGAACCTGCTCATCATCTTCATCGTGATGGCTACGGCGACCGTTCAGGGCATATCCGTGACGCTGCCCAAGGCCAGTGCGGCGCCCTCCATCGCAAAGCCCCGCACCAAGGCCGTGACCATCACGGCCGACGGACGGATATACCTCGACACGGCCGTGGTCACGGTGGCCGAACTGGAGGACAAGCTTCGCCAGTTTCGTGCCGCCGATCCGACGCTGCCCGTCGTGGTGAAGGGCGATGCGCAGATCCAGTATCAGCGCGTGATCGAAGTCCTGGACGTGATGAAACGGTTGCAGATCACCCAGCTCGGCCTGGTCACGCAGGCGCTCGTGAAATGAAGCGGCCCGCCGCGACGGAGCGGTCCCGTGGATGAGGCTCATCCGCTCGGGCGGCCCTGGCGGCTCGCGCTTCGCGCCGGGGTCGTCGCGGCGGTAGCCCTGGCGGCGGTCTACGGACGGGACCTCCTGCTGGGCGATCAGACGCAGAAGCGGTCCTCCGCGCAGCGCGTGGCCTTGCTGAACCCGGAGCGGACTCCGCCCAAGCCGAAGGAGCCGGAGCCGGAAAAGCCGGCCGAGGTGGAAGAGGAGGACGTCGAGAAGATCGTCCAGAGTCCCAGCGACGCACCCCAGGAAGCGCCCGCGCCCGGCGACCAGCTCGGCGTGAACGAGGAAGGCGGCGCGGTCGGTGATTCGTTCGGCCTGGCGGCCCGGCGCGGTGGGAGAGACATCACCACCATCGGCGAGAACCTGGACGACAAGAGCCGATCGGGTCGCCTCAATCCCCTGCTGGAATATGCCTCGTACACGTCGCAGCTCGAGCGCTTCCTGACGGATGAGCTGATGTCGCTGCCCGATCTACGGAAGGAGGAGTTCCGTGCGGTGGTCAGCGTCTGGATCGCGAAGGACGGCCGGCTTTCGCGGCTTCGTTTCCGCCAGAACACCGGCGACGCCGATCTGGACCGACGAATCGAGCGCGCGCTCGAATCGCTGCCGCCGATGCAGGACGTCCCTCCCGAAAGCATGCCTCAGCCGGTCGTTCTGCGGCTGCAGTCACGCAGGACCGGGTGAATCGCATGTCGGCGTCCAGCCCCCTCGTCTTCCGCGGCCTGCGCGACATCGTGGGAGACATCGTGCGCGTGCGGGCGCCCGGCGGGCCATCGACGAACTGGCGATCATCGAGAATCCCGACGGGGCGAGCTCGCTCGCCCGTGCGATCGAACTGGACGGCGACATCGTCACGCTGCAGGTGTTCGAGGGCACCCGCGGTCTATCCACCGCGGCGGGCGTGCGATTCACCGGCTCGCCGCTGAAGGCACGCTTCTCGGAGCACATCCTCGGACGCGTGTTCGGAGGAACGGGCGTCCCCAGGGACGGCGGCCCCGGTCTGGGCGACCAGCCGGAGATCGCCATCGACGGCCCGTCGGTGAACCCGGTCATGCGGCGCGTGCCTCAGAGGATGATCCGCACCGACATTCCGATGATCGACGTGTTCAACAGCCTCGTCGAGAGCCAGAAGATCTCCATCTTCCGTGCCGGGCGAGCCGTACAACGCGCTGCTGGCCCGTGTCGGCTTCCAGGCGGACGCCGACGTCGTCGTCTTCGGGGGGATGGGGCTTTCCTTCGACGATTTCCACGTGTTCCGAATGGCGTTCGATGACCGCGGTGTGCTCTCGCGCACCGTGATGTTCGTCAATCTCGCGTCCGACCCCATCGTCGAACGCCTGCTGGTCCCCGACATGGCGCTGGCCGTGGCCGAGAACTTCGCCATCCGGGGCCGCCGGGTCCTGGTGCTGCTCACCGACATGACGGCCTACGCGGACGCGATGAAGGAGATTGCCATCACCATGGAGCGCGTGCCGTCCAACCGAGGCTACCTCGGCGATCTGTATTCGCGTCTGGCGCGGCGATACGAGAAAGCCTGCCAGTTCCGCGATGCGGGTTCGGTGACGATCCTTTCCGTGACCACCATGCCGGGCCACGATGTCACCCACCCGGTGCCGGATAACACCGGCTACATCACCGAGGGCAGTACTACCTGCATGGCGGCGTCCTCGATCCGTTCGGCTCGCTGTCGCGGCCTGAAGCACGTCGTGACAAGGTGACGCGCGACGATCATGGTCAGGTGGCAAACGCGATGATCCGTCTCTACGCCGCGGCCGAGGACGCGGAGCGCAAGCGCGCCATGGCATTCGAGCTGTCGGCGTTCGACCGGCAGCTGCTGGCGTTCGGGCGCATGTTCCGCGACCGCTTCATGCGCATCGATGCCGCGATGGGGCTGGAAGCGGCACTCGATCGCTGCTGGCAGACGCTGGCAGAGTGCTTCGAACCGCAGCAGATCGGCATCCGGCAGTCGCTCATCGACAAGTCCTCGGCCCGATCTGCCGCCGCGAGGGAGCGCCGGGGGATGCGTGATCTGGCGCTCAAGAAGGGCTCGCTCCGGCGCCGGCGCGACTTGCTCTACCGCCCGCGTTGCCTTCCCTGGATCTCAAGCGGCGGCAGCTCGCCACGGAGCTGGCCTCGGAGCGCAGGGCGCTCGGGGCGCTCCTGGATCGGCGCCGAGCCCTCGCAGCAGTGGCGGCCTCCGCGGTGCCGATGATGGCCAACGAAGAGATCACGCTGGACAACCTGGTCCGGGTCAGCGCGTGGGGCACGGAGTGGACCTGCTCGGCACGCTGCTGCCCCGGCTGCCGCCGACCGGTGCACACGCGGGTCTGGACTATGGCATGCTGGCCCGGCCGCACTGGGTGGATAACACATCGGACAGAGCTCAGCGATTGATGGACCGGAGGTCGCGGCCGTCCGGACGGAGCGCGTCGCGACTCACCGCAGCCCTCGGCCGCGCATCCAGAGGGCGAACCTGCTCAAGGGGGTGCTGATCCTCGCAGGCGCGCGGACATCCGGCGGATCAAGATTGCGCTTGGCGACGCGGAGCGCGTCGCGATGGTGCGGGCCAAGATCGCCAAGGCGCGGAGTCGTCCCGGCGAGAAGGCCAGCTGGCCATGAGCATCGTTCCGCTGAAGGTCGCAGTACGACGCAGGCTGTTGCGCGACAAGCCCGATCCCCTGACGGAGCTGCAGGACGTCTGGGCTGCCTTCATCTGAGTCAGCTCGGCGCGGCCGAGGTCGTGCAGCGGGTGGACAACAGAGGGCGCGTCCGAGGCCCTGCGTTCCTCCGCGCGAGCCTGGTCACCGCCGGCCAGAGATTTCGCCGCCGACGTCAGTGGCCCGGGCGCTGGAGATCAGGCGCGGCTGCAGAGGCTCGCTGACGAGCGTCAAGGCCTGCGCTGCCGGATCCGGGACCTGGCGCCTGGGGAGACTTCAGCGCCCGACCGCGCAGCGCATCCGGCGACTTGCGCCTGTGGTTCTACATCGTCCCCGCACATGCTCGACGGCCTGGAATCCGCAGCGAGCCGTGGCGGTGGTCTATCGAGACCATTGACTTCGTGAGCGTCGTCGTTCGGCCGAGGAGCCGCGGGGCATTCCCGGCGAGCGTACGCACGCTGGCGCCAGGTCCCTGCCCGGCTCGAAGAGGAACTGGAGCGCCGGAGGATGAGATCGAGGATCTCGATCGAGCGCGCCGCGCTGCGCGGTGGCTGGAGGAACTCAACCGGTTGAACGTAATACGCCTGGAGGACCGCGCGGCCTTGAACGATGCCGGCAGGGTGACCCCGGCCGTGTTCGCCCTGCGCGGATGGGCGCCGCGGACCGCTGCTGGGGCTCTGCATGATTGCGCGCAGCGCCATGGATTCGCCCTCACGACCGCTCCGGCAACTGCGGAAGACGATCCGCCGACACTGCTCGATTCCCGGGGTGTTCTGGCGGCAGGCCGCGATCTCACCGGTTTCTATCTGGTTCCCGGCTATGGCGGCTGGGACCCGAGCGCATTCGTAGCCGGCGCCTTCGCGCTGTTCTTCGCCATGATCCTGTCGGATGCAGGCTATGGGCTGTTACTCGCCGGACTGCTGGCGGTGCTGTGGCGCCGGATCGGACGCACGGAATCGGGACGGCGGCTGCGCTCACTGGCAGCGCTCGCGACAGGGGTTTCGTTCGTCTGGGGTGTGGCCGTAGGCAGCTGGTTCGGAAGCTCGCCGGCGCCCGGAACCTGGACGGCGAGGCTCGTCGCCGTGGACGCGGGCGACGCCGGCACGTTGCTGGTCATCTCGCTTTGCCTGGGCATCGTGCACCTCGTGACCGCCAACGTCATGGTGGCCTGGCACCGCCGGGGCCAACCCGCAGGTCGAACCGCCATCGGCTGGGTGCTCGTCTTTCTGGGTGCGGCCGTCATGTGGGCCGGCCGTGGCATGTCCGTCGATGCATTGAAGCCAGCCGGGACGCTGACCATCGTCTTCGGACTCGCCACCGTGCTTCTCACGGCCGGCGACTCGGCCGACTGGCGCCATCGGCTCGTGGACGGTCTGCTGGGCGTCACGCGTGTGGTGGGTGCGCTCGGAGACACGTTGAGCTACCTCCGCCTCTTCGCGCTCGGGTTCGCCGGTGCATCGCTGGGCGCAGCCTTCAACGATCTCGCAGCGGGCGTGTCCGGCACCGCAGGAGCGGCAGGGCCGATTCTCGCCGGGATCATCGCGATCGTCGGGCACGGACTCAACCTGGTTCTCGGCGTCGCGGGCGGCATCGTCCACGGCCTGAGACTCAACTTCATCGAATTCTTCAACTGGGCCGTCTGGAGCGAAGGTCGACCGTTCCGGGCATTCGCGAGAACGGAGAGTGAGCCATGGCGGACATCCTGACACTGACGATGGGCTGGACCGGAATCTACGGCGCGATGGTGCTGGCTGCCATCGGCAGCATCCTCGGTTGTGCGCGAGCCGGGCAGGCAGCCTGTGGGGCGCTCCTCGAGACGGAATCCGGCCATGGCCGGTTCATCGGCATCGCTGCGATGCCCGCGTCGCAGGCGATCTACGGCATCGTGGTGATGCTCGCGCTACAGCGGCCGGTCACCGCCGGGAACGGGACGGCGTTGTTCGTCATCGGCGTGCTGTCGGGCCTGGCCCAGATGGTCAGCGCCGTCCAGCAGGGCAACTGCTGTGCGTCGGCCATCCAGGTGTCGAAGAGCAAACCCGAAGTCTTCGGTCTGTCAGTGGCCCCTGCCGCCTTCGTCGAGGGATTCGCCGTGTTCGCCCTGGCCTTCGCGCTGGTGCTCATCCAGGGCATCGGCCGTGGCTGACGCGCGCGCACGGCAAAGTGGCGTCGAGGAACTGATCCGGCGCCTGCACGAGGAAGGCGTCGAGCGCGGCGAGAAGGAGCAGGCCCGCATCGTTTCGCGGGCCCAGAGCGAGGCCGCGATGCTGCTGGACTCGGCTCGTGCGCAAGCCGCGGAGATCGTCGCGGCAGCACGCGTCCAGGCGGATGCTGACCGCCGCTCGGCCCGCGAAGCCGTTCGCCTTGCGCATCGGGATGCGCTGCTGCAACTCCGCCAGGATCTGGAGGCGCTGTTCGGGCAATTGGTCCGCAGACTCGTGAAGGAACGCCTCGAGCAGCGGGATGCCCTCGCAGGCATCGTCGACGAAGTCGCGCGGAGCGCGATCGCCTGCGGCCTTCGGGGCGCGGTGGGCATCGAGCTCGCCGGACCGCACAGCGATCCCGAGCCGTCGGCACCGGACGTTCTCGACGCCCACGTAAGCGCGCTGGTCGTGGAACTCCTGACCTGCGGCATCGAGATGCAGGTGGCGCGCAGCAACTCCGCCGGAGTGCGCGTGCGCCTCGAGGCGGGAACTGTGGAGGTGGACATCTCGCCCGACTCGGTCGCGGCGATGCTCCTCGACCGGCTGCTGCCCCGATACCGTTCGCTCCTGCAGGAGGACGCCCGCCCATGACCACCGCGCAGCGCCAGTACTACTTGCTGGTGGCCAGCCTGCCTCACCTCGCCCGGTTCGACACGCTGGTTCGCCTGCCGATTTCCGCAGATCGACTGCGCGACCGGCTGACGCTGCTGCATCCCGACGATCGGGCCGTGACCGAGTCCGCACTGGATTTTCTGGCATGGCAGCGGCAGCCCGCGGACAACACGGACGAAGCAGTGCTGTCGCATTTCCGTGAGTTGCGTGCACGGCATCCCTCGGGCCTGCTCTGTTCGTTCGCCGAATTCCGGCTCGCCATCCGCACGGTGATGGCCGCGCTCAGGCGGCAGTGCTCTGGACAGGCAATGCCGGGCCCGGAGTGGGGCGTGCCTGCATGGACGGCCTACGCGGCAAGGCATGCGACCGAACGCAACCACAGGCTCGAAGCGTGGTTTCCCTGGGTTCCACACGCGCGCCCTGCTTGAAGCGAACGACACCGCGGCGCTGGAAAGGGCTGCTGATGGGGCTGGTCTGGGACCACCTGGGTTCCCTGCCCATGGATCATGCCTTCGCATTCGACGCAGTTCTCGTCTACCTGTTCAAGTGGGACATCGCCGACCGGTGGCTTCGCCAGGACGAAGGACGAGCGGCTGCACGTCTGGAGCGGGAGATCGCACGCACGATCGCCGGACACCTGGGGCCGTACGCGTGATCGGGGCACAGGCAGTGGTGACGGGCGTGAAGGAGGCGCTCGTCCGGATCCGGGCCGGCGAGGGGCGCGTGATCAAGAACGAAGTGGCCTACATTCACGTGGGCGGCCGCCGGCTGCAGGCCGAAGTGCTGCGAGTGCGCGGCGCGACGGCCGATCTGCAGGTCTTCGAGGACACACGCGGTATTCGCGTCGGCATGGCGGTCGACCTGACCGGTGAACTGCTGTCGGCCACGCTCGGTCCAGGCCTGCTGGGCCAGGTCTACGACGGCCTGCAGAATCCGCTCGACGTCCTGAGCGCGCACCACGGCAACTTCCTGGAGCGCGGTGCCCGGGCCGACGCACTGGACGCGGACCGCCTGTGGCATTTCGAGCCGGCCGTAGCGGCGGGCGCGACCATCCGGGCAGGAGAGACGATCGGCCACGTGCAGGAAGGTCATGTGCGCCACCACATCTTTGCACCGACCGATCTCGCCAGACCGATGCGTGTCGCAACGCTTGGCGGCGGACGCGTGCGCGTCGCGGACATCGTCGCGGTGCTGGAAGCGGATGGAGAACAGCGCCGGGAAATCTCCTGGCCAAGCGCTGGCCGATCCGCCGTCCTTCGGGCGCCCATGCTTCCGGCCGGAACCGCCGAAAGAATCTCCCGGAGCGGCCCCTGGTCACGACGATGCGTCTCATCGACAGTTCTTTCCCATCGCGCCGGGGCACCGCCTGCATTCCGGGGCCGTTCGGCGCGGGCAAGACCGTGCTGCAGAATCTGATCGCGCTACGCGGCGGCCGACGTGGTCGTGATCGTCGCCTGCGGCGAGCGCGCCGGGGAAGTCGTGGAGACGATCACGGAGCTTCCGCGGTTGCCGGATCCCAGGACCGGCGGCACGCTCATGGAAAGGACGGTGCTCATCTGCAATACCTCCTCCATGCCTGTCGCGGCGCGCGAATCGTCGCTGTATCTCGGTGTCACGATCGCCGAGTACTACCGGCACATGGGCCTGAACGCACTGGTGATCGCTGATTCCACCTCCCGCTGGGCGCAGGCGCTGCGGGAGATCTCCGGACTGCTGGAAGAGATCCCGGGGGATGAAGCGTTTCCTGCCTACCTCGATTCGGCCGTTCGCGCGCTGTACGAGCGTGCAGGCATCGTTCGCCGGCAGGATGGAACCGAGGGGAGCGTGACGATGATCGGAACGGTCTCGCCGGCCGGTGGAAATTTCGACGAACCGGTGACGCAAGCCACGCTCGCCACGGTGAAGACGTTCCTGGGTCTTTCCGCCGAGCGCGCCTACCGCCGCTTCTACCCTGCGGTGGATCCGCTGCTGTCGTGGTCCCGGACAACCGAACAGCTCGAGCGGTGGCGGCGCGAGCAGATGGGGCCCGACTGGATCGCCGCCGTCGCGGTGATGCTCGATCTGCTGCGCCAGGGACACGACATCGAACAGATGATGCACGTCACCGGTGAGGAAGGCGTGAGCCTCGACGATTTCGTGGCGCACCTCAAGGCTCGTCTGGTGGATGCCGTATTCCTGCAGCAGAACGCCTACGACCCCGTGGATGTCTCCACGGCGCTCGAACGGCAGAAGGACGCGCTGCTGCTGCTGCGGGATGTCGTCGCACCACGCTACGCGGTGTCCGGCAAGGCCGAGGCGCAGACATTGTTCGACCGCTTCACCCATCTTCTTCTCAATCTCAACTACAGCCACGCCGGATCCGAGGAGCACCAGCGACGACGCAGCGAGCTCATGGCGCTGGTCGAAGAGGCGCAGGGGAGGCTGCCGGCCTGAGCGCCGGCACCTCCCTCCTCCGCAAGGAACCGGCAGTCCGCGCGCGCGCAAACCGCCGGTCACGAGAGGCACCGGACGGGCGGGTCGCGCCGATACAATGGGCCCTCGACCGTCCGGTCCGGAACGTGTGCAGGCGCACGCGTCGGCTCCGCGCGGATCACGAAGGAGTCGATTCATGGCGGCACTACCCAGTGACATGGGGGCGGTGGAGATCGCCCAGCCCGGCGGTCCCGAGGTGCTTCGATACGTGCGGCGGCCGCTCCCCGTCCCGCGTCCAGGCGAGGTGCTCATCGACGTCGCGGCCGCGGGCGTGAACCGGCCCGATGTCCTGCAGCGGATGGGACTCTACCCCCTGCCCCCCGGGGTGTCGGATCTGCCCGGGCTCGAGGTCGCCGGAACGGTGGTCGGTCTGGGCGAAGGCGTCACGCAATGGCAAGTGGGGGATGCCGTGTGCGCGCTCACGCCCGGCGGAGGCTATGCCCGGTACTGCACGACTCCCGCCGGCCAGTGTCTGCCGGTGCCTGCCGGACTTACCATGATCGAGGCAGCCTCGCTGCCGGAGACGTTCTTCACGGTGTGGATCAACGTGTTCGACCGAGGCCGGCTGGCACCGGGCGAGACCCTGCTCGTGCAGGGCGGTTCCAGCGGCATCGGAGTCACGGCCATCCAGATGGCGCGCGCCTTCGGCCACCGTGTGTTCGTGACCGCCGGCAGCGCGCAGAAGTGCCGGGCCTGCGAAGCGCTCGGCGCGGAACGCGGCATCAACTACCGCGAGGAGGACTTCGTGGCGGTGGTCAAGGAACTGACCGCAGGCAAGGGTGTCGACGTGATTCTGGACATGGTCGCGGGCGATTACGTGGGGCGCGAGCTGAAATGCCTGGCCGCCGACGGCCGCCTGTCCATCATCGCGTTCCTGGGCGGGAGCAAGGCAGCCTTCGACATGGGCGACATCCTCTACCGGCGCCTCACCATCACCGGTTCCACGCTGCGGCCGCGCTCGGTGGAGTACAAGACCGAGGTCGGCCGTGCCCTGCGCGAGAAGGTGTGGCCACTCATCGAGGCGAAAACCATCAAGCCGGTCATTCACCAGGTGTTTCCCCTGGCCGATGCGGTGCGCGCGCACGCGCTCATGGAGTCGAGCACGCACATCGGCAAGATCGTGCTGGACACCGCCCGGTAATCCGCCGTGCTGCGACTCTTCCGTCTGGGGTGGATCGTCCTCGCCGCGATCCTGACGTTCGCGGGGGCCGAGCCCGCGCTGGCCCGCCCGTTGCCGCTGCTGCAGATCTCGGAGGCAGAGCTGCCGCCGGAAGGCCGCGCGACGCTCGCCCTCATCCGCCGAGGCGGACCGTATCCCTACGCCAAGGACGGCAGCGTATTCTCGAACCGCGAACGGCTGTTGCCGCCCCGGCCGCGCGGCCACTACCGGGAATACACCGTGCCGACGCCGGGGAGCCGGGACAGGGGCGCGCGGCGCATCGTGACCGGCGGCGGAGTCGACGCCTACTGGACACCCGACCACTACTCGACGTTCTTCCGCATCGTGGAGCGGCAGCCGTGACGGTCGCGGCAGGCGCGGTTCCGGCCCGGAAGTCCCGCAGCGCAAGGAGGTCAGCATGAGAACTCTCGGTGACATCATCGCGACGCGTTCCGGCGGCGTCTACCGGCATGTGGGGCATGACGTGACGATCCCCCCCACCTCTTCAGAACCACCCCGGCTGATCCAGCTGTCCGGCCCGGCCGACAAGTCCGAGCTTCTGCAGGCGTTCGCCCGCATCTTCGAATTCCCCAACTGGTTCGGCCACAACTGGGACGCGCTGGAGGAATGCCTGCTGGAGAACCCGCCCGGTCCCGGCGGCGTGATCCTCCGGCTCTCGTCCGTGCACCCCCTGGCGGATCGGGACCCTGATGCGCTTCACACGGTGGTCGAGATCCTCCGGGACGTCGCCGCGGCCTGGAAGCTTCGCGGCGAGCTGTTCATCGTGCTGCTGGAGGACGGCGGCAAACTGACGGCGGATCTGGAGGAAGTGAAAGCCGCCTGATGGGCGCGGTGGTCGGCCGCCTGCACGGGTGAAGGCGGCTGCCCTCACGCGGCACGGGTTTCACCAGGCCCCGGCGGCGCGCACTGCGTCGGTCAGCTCTGCAGGGCTGCGGGGGCTGTGGCGCTCTCGAGCCAGTGAGGATCCGGGTGAAGGGACAGGTAGGTGGACAGTTCGGACAGCGCCCGCGTGTAGACGTCGCGCTTGAAGTCGATCACCGCATCCAGCGGGATCCAGTAGCCGGTCCAGCGCCAGGCATCGAACTCCGGCTTCTCGGTACGGCGCAGGCAGACGTCGGTGTCGCGCCCGGTCAGGCGCAGCAGGAACCAGATCTGTTTCTGGCCGCGGTAGTGCGGACGGGGCTCGCGGCGGATCCAGTGCCGCGGAACGTCGTAGCGCAGCCAGTCCCGCGTACGTCCCAGCATCTCCACGTGCCCAGGCTCGAGTCCCACTTCCTCGTGCAGTTCGCGGTACATGGCGACTTCGGGCGTTTCACCATGCTTGATGCCGCCCTGCGGGAACTGCCAAGCGTGTTCCTTGAGCCGCTTGGCCCAGAACACCTCGTTCCTCGCATTCACCAGAACGATGCCGACGTTGGGCCGGTAGCCGTCGCGATCGATCATGACCCGGTTGTATTGTTTGAACCCACTGTCGGATTCTTTCACAAAAGACCGCGGCGGGAAACGCTCGCACCATGTTGCACTGCGTCGCGATCGTCCGCACGAAAGCGCTGCCATCACAGAAGCAGCCGGTGCTCGCTGTGCGGATTGAGATCGCCCAGGCGGCCCACGAACTTGAGCATTTCGAGTCCCGTGGCGGCTTCGAGCGTCCGCGCCCTTTCCTTCAATTGGTCCCAGCGGGTGACGGGAACCCTGCGGTCGAATGCGAACACCGCGACGTTGCCTTTCCTCTCCGCGGGCAGGCACACCACCTGGGCGTCGAACACCCGTTCGATGCGCTGGAGGAAGGTGTCGAAGCGCGGATCGGTACTCCACAGGTTGACCACCAGCACGCCGCCGGGTTCGAGCGCCTTGCGGCACTCGGAGTAGAAGTCCTCCGTGGCCAGCGCCTCGACCTGGGCCTTCGCGTCGTAGGCGTCCACCATCAGCACGTCGCAGAAGGCCGGATGGGCGCGGATGAACTCGGCACCGTCGCCGTGCTCGACGTGCAGGCGCTCGTCGTTGCCGGGCAGCGCGAACTGGCTGCGGGCGGCTGCCATGATGCGCTCGTTGTTCTCGATCACCGTCGTCCGCGCCTCCGGCAGACGGTGCCACACGTACTTGGCGAGCGAGCCGCCGCCCAGGCCGATCATCAGGAACTGTCGCGGCTCGGGATGGAACAGGAGGAATCCCATCATCGCCCGTGTGTACGAGAGCACCAGCTCGAACGGCGCGGCGATGCGCATGGAGCTCTGGACGGTGTCGCTGCCCAGGTGCAGGGAACGGATGCCGCCCTTCTCGCTCACGTGCACTTCGTCGGCGGACTTGCGCGATCTGCCCGCGCGCAGCGAGGAAAACAAGCTCATGGGATTGAATGGCCGCTAGAATTGGGAATTCACCGGTGCCGTGCACGTGGACGACCCGCCCGTCGGACGGGAACCACGACACAGAGGACGCGCGGTAACCGGGCAGGCAACCGGCGCCTCGCACGAGTCGATCCGATCCGGTCCGCGGCACGCCAGGCACCGGGATCCCCATTTTCCAAGCAAACGAAGCCCAATGCGAGTCTCCCAGTTCTTTCTGTCCACCCTCAAGGAAGCCCCCGCCGAAGCCGAACTCGTCAGCCACCGGCTGATGCTCCGGGCCGGCCTCATCCGCAAGCTCGGCAGCGGCCTGTACACCTGGATGCCGCTCGGGCTGCGCGTGCTGCGCAAGGTGGAAGCGATCGTGCGGGAGGAGATGAATCGCGCCGGCGCCGTGGAGCTGTTCATGCCCGCGGTGCAGCCGGCGGAACTGTGGCAGGAGACGGGCCGCTGGCAGGTGTTCGGACCCCAGATGCTCAAGATCCGCGACCGCCACGAGCGCGACTTCTGCTTCGGCCCGACGCACGAGGAAGTGATCACCGACATCGCGCGCCGCGAGATCCGCAGCTACCGCCAGTTGCCCGTCAACTTCTACCAGATCCAGACCAAGTTCCGCGACGAGATCCGCCCCCGTTTCGGCGTGATGCGCGCGCGGGAGTTCGTGATGAAGGACGCCTACTCCTTCCACACGTCGTTCGAGGACCTGCAGCGCGAATACCGCAACATGTACGACGCCTATTCGCGCATCTTCACGCGGCTCGGCCTGAAGTTCCGGGCCGTGGCCGCGGACACCGGCGCGATCGGCGGGACCGGCTCGCACGAATTCCACGTGCTGGCCGACTCGGGCGAGGACGCCATCGCGTTCTGCCCCTCCTCGGACTACGCGGCAAACGTGGAACTGGCCGAAGCGGTGGCCCCCGCGAATGACCGCGCAGCACCGGCGCACCCCATGACGAAGGTGGAAACGCCCGGGAAGAAGACGATCGAGGACGTCGGCGCCTTCCTCGGGATGGGGCCGCAGCGCATTCTCAAGGCCATCGCGGTGATGCACGACGACCGCCTCGTGGTCGCGCTGCTGCGCGGCGATCATCAGTTGAACGAGGTCAAGCTGGGCAAGGTGCCCGGACTGGGCGAGTTCCGCTTCGCCACCGAGGAAGAGATCGCCCGTCACACCGGTTCGCGCGCGGGCTATCTGGGTCCCATCGGCCTGCCGGAAACGGTGCGGATCGTCGCCGACCGGTCGGTGCCGGCGATGAGCAATTTCGCCTGCGGCGCCAACGAGGCGGGTTATCACCTGACCGGCGTGAACTTCGGACGCGATCTGCCCGCTCCGGCGGACGTCTTCGACATCCGCAACGTCGTGGACGGCGATGCGAGCCCCGACGGCCAGGGCACGCTGGAGCTGTGCCGCGGCATCGAAGTGGGCCACGTGTTCCAGCTCCGCACCAAGTATTCGCAGGCGATGTCCTGCACCTTCCTGGACGAAGCCGGGCAGACACACCCCATGGAGATGGGCTGCTACGGCATCGGCGTCTCACGCATCGTGGCCGCGGCCATCGAGCAGAACCACGACGAGCGCGGCATCCTCTTCCCGTCCGCCATGGCGCCGTTCCACGTGGCGATCGTCGCCATCGGCTACCGCAAGAGCGAGGCCGTGAAGGCCGCGGCGGACCAGCTCCACGGCGACCTGGAATCGCGGGGGATCGAGGTGCTGCTGGACGACCGCGACGAGCGGCCGGGCGTGATGTTCGCCGACATGGAACTCACCGGCATTCCGTTGCGGATCACCGTGGGAGACCGGGGGCTCAAGAACGGCGAAGTGGAAGTCCAGCATCGCGGGGAACCGAAGGCTGGTCCCTGCCCCCTGGCCGAAGCGGCCGCATGGGTCGAACGCTCGCTCGCCTGACCGCGCTCGCGGCGGCGCTGCTGTTCGCTGCCGCGGATCCGCCCCGCGCGCTCGCCGGTGCCCAGCGGTACGAGCCGCTGTCGGCAGCGGTCCAGGCGCGTCTGCAGCGCAGTGTCTCGGACGAAGCGACCGCCAACGTCGCCTTTGCCGATCCCATCGAGGGCGAGGTGTGGCTCAAGACCCTGTCGCCCCGCCTGGCGAAGCGCATCCCCGATCCGCAGGCCCGCCACGAGTTCCTGCTCACCGTGCACTACGAGGCGAGCCGGGCGGGGCTCGATCCTCATCTCGTCCTGGGCCTCATCCAGGTGGAGAGCAATTTCCGCAAGTACGCGGTCTCCAGTGCCGGCGCCCGCGGCTACATGCAGGTCATGCCGTTCTGCGTGACCAGCATCGGCCATCCGGATCACAACCTGGTCCATCTGCGCACCCGTCTGCGCTACGGCTGCACCATCCTGCGGCACTACCTGGACGTCGAAAAGGGCGATCTCGGCCGCGCGCTCGCGCGCTACAACGGCAGCCTGGGCCGCGGCACCGGCTACGCGGACAAGGTGCTGCAGGCCTGGCGTAGCCGCTGGATGCTGGAACCGGAAAGCCCGCCGGGCCGCGCCGGTCCCGTGGCCGCGTCGGCCGTGCCGGCACGCCTCGCGGACCGCCCTGCCTCCAAGCCAAGACCCATGGTCTTCATGGGGTCTCCCCACTGACAGGGGGACGCGTCGACTGGCGCCAGCGCAGGACGGTTTCGCGGATGCCACCTCTCTTTCCATGCCGATCCCGCGCATCGCAATTGCGCCGGATCAAATCGGGGGCCTCCTGCGTGACGTAGTCTCCCCTCCAGCCGGTGACACGACGGGAACTGGCGGCGAGGCATCGCGGCCGCCCCCATAGCCACCGGAAGGCGCGGGCGGACAGACCGTCCCGCACGTCCAGTGCTTGAGCGTCGTCAGGTCCGTCCCATGGCAAGTACGTCCGCCTTCGTCGTCGCCGTCGACCAGGGCATCGCGTCCACCAAAGCGTTCCGCTTGACCCGCCAGGGCGAATTCACTGCCCTGTGCTCCCTCGAGCACCGCCAGTTCTACCCGCAGGCCGGGTGGTTCGAGCACGATCCCCTGGAATTGCTGCGAGCGGTGGAGCACTGCCTCGAACACGCCACCGGCGCCGAGGGCGTGGGTCTCGACAACCAGGGCGAAACGGTCGTCGCATGGAGCGCGGAGACCGGCGAACCGCTCTACAACGCGATCGTGTGGCAGGACTCGCGCACGACGCCCATGGTCAACGCGCTGCGGGCCGACGGCGCCGAGTCCGTCACGCTCGCCAAGGCGGGGCTCCCGCTCGATCCGTACTTCGCGGCGACGAAATTGCGCTGGATCCTCGAACACGTGCCCGAGGCACGGGCGCTCGCCCGGCGCGGAAAACTGCGCATGGGCACGAGCGACAGCTTCTTTCTCGACCGCCTGTGCGGCGTCTACGCCACGGATGCGACGGCGGCTTCGCGCACGAGTCTCATGAACCTGGACACGGGCCAGTGGGACCCGGAACTGTGCCGGCTGTTCGGTGTGCCGATCGCCGCGCTGCCTCCGATCCGTGCGACCGTCGGCGAATACGGCGTGCTGCGGAAATGCGGCGTGCCGCTCGTCGCCAGCGCGGTCGATCAGCAGGCGGCCCTGTTCGGACACGGCTGCAGACGGCCAGGCGAACTGAAGATCACCTTCGGGTCCGGCGCGTTCGCCCTGGCCGTCACGGATTCTCCGGGCGATGCGATGCGCCGCGGCGGAATGGTCCCCACCATCGCCTGGCGCATCGACGGGCGCGACACCTATGCGCTGGATGCCGGGGTCTACAACGCGGTGTCCGCCATGAACTGGGTGCGAAGCCTGGGGCTCTTCTCGCAGCAGCGCGAGCTCGACGCATTCGATGGACCGTCCGCCCTTGAACGCGGCCTCGCGTTCGTCCCGGCGCTGTCGGGATTGGCCAGCCCCTACTGGGACCGCAGCGCGGCCGGCATGTGGCTGGGCCTTGACCTCGAAACCGACCGCAGGCTCATGGTCCGCTCGGCCCTGGAGGGCGTCGTGCTGCGCACGGCGCAAGCCGTGAGCGCCATGAACGAGCGGGTGCCCCTGGCCTCCAGCGTGAGCGTCGACGGGGTGCTGACGAACAGCCGCTACTTCTGTGATTTTCTGGCCCGCGCCCTGAACCGCACCGTGGTGGTGCCGTCCAACGTGGATCTGACCGGCTTGGGGTGCGCCCTGCTCGCGTACATGGGCGCCGGCCTGGGCACGATGGAACAACTGCCGCCCCAGGCGCCGCCCATGCGCGTCATCCATCCGGATCAGCCGCTCGATCCGTCGCTGCACGCGCGTTACGCCGACGCGACGAGCCGCGTCCGCCGCTGGCGATAGCGCCGCGCCGGTTCATCCGGCCCTTCCCGGGCCCGGACGATTCGTGTGAGCATGCGGGGCGGACCGTCCGTGTCCGGCGAACGATCTTCGCGTCCGCCGGCCTCGCGCGCTCCGGGAGATGCTCATGCCCACCTACAGCCACGTCGTCGGTGCCAGGACGTACCGGTTCGCCAACCTCGGAACACTGCTCGCGAAAGCCACGCCGGGGCGCGCGGGCGATCGTCTCGCGGGTATCGCCGCGGTGTCTGCCGAGGAGCGCGTGGCGGCGCAGATGACCCTGGCCGATCTGCCGCTCCAGACGTTCCTCAACGAGACCGTCGTCGACTACGAGTCCGACGAGATCACGCGGCTCATCATCGACGAGCACGACCCGGCTGCTTTTTCCACCGTGGGCCACCTCACGGTCGGCGGCTTCCGCGACTGGCTGCTTTCGTATGGCGCGGGCCCCCAGGAACTGGAAGCGCTCGCGCCGGGGCTGACACCCGAGATGGTGGCGGCGGTATCCAAGATCATGCGTCTCCAGGATCTCGTCCTGGCCGCTTCCAAGATTCGTGTGGTGACCCGCTTCCGCAACACGCTCGGACTGCCCGGCAGGCTCTCCAATCGCCTGCAGCCCAACCACCCCACGGACGACCCGAAGGGCATCGCGGCCAGCATCGTCGATGGCCTGCTGTACGCCTGTGGCGATGCGGTGATCGGCATCAACCCCGCGACCGACAATCTCGCGCAGGTATCGATGCTCAACCGCATGCTCGCGCAGATCATCGAGGCCCATGGCATCCCGACCCAGTCCTGCATCCTCACGCACGTCACCACCACCATGGACGCCATGCGCCAGGGCGTTCCGGTGGATCTCGTCTTCCAGTCGATCGGCGGAACGGAGGCGACGAACCGCAGCTTCGGTATCAGCGCCTCGCTGCTGGACGAAGCGAACGACATGGCCCGCTCGCTCGGCCGCGGAACCGTGGGCAGCAACGTGATGTATTTCGAGACCGGCCAGGGCAGCGCGCTTTCCGCCAACGCCCACCACGGTGTCGATCAGCAGACGTTGGAAGCGCGGGCCTACGGACTGGCGCGGCGCTACCGTCCTCTGCTCGTGAACAGCGTGGTCGGGTTCATCGGCCCCGAGTACCTGAACGGCCGGGAGATCGTCCGCGCGGGGCTGGAGGATCACTTCTGCGGCAAGCTGCTGGGCCTGCCCATGGGCATGGACGTCTGTTACACGAATCACGCCGATGCCGACCAGGACGACATGGACGCACTGCTCACTCTGCTGGGCACCGCCGGCGTGAACTACATCATGGGCGTGCCCGGAGCCGACGACATCATGCTCAATTACCAGAGCACGTCGTTCCACGACGCCCTTTACCTGCGCCAGACGCTGGGGCTGCGTCCCGCGCCGGAGTTCGAAACGTGGCTGGAAGACATGGGCATCCTGGAAGGCGGGACGAGGTTGAGACCCGCCGAGGTCCGGCACCGGCTGCTGGAGCTGGTGAAGGAGGACGCATGAAGGTACCCGGAGCGGGCGTTCCATGAAGAAGTCGACCGGCGTCGGCCGTCCCGATCCCTGGAACGAATTGAGCCGCCTCACGAGCGCGCGCGTCGGACTGGGGCGGGCCGGCGGCAGCCTTCCCACCGCGGCCCTGTTGCGTTTTCAGCTTGCGCACGCGCAGGCGCGCGACGCGGTGCAGCTGGGACTCGATGCAGAGGCCCTGGCCAAGCGGCTCGGAGCCTCGGGGCACGAAGTGCTCCGGCTGCACAGTGCAGCGGCCGACCGTGCCGCGTACATCGCCCGGCCGGATCTGGGCCGCATTCTGTCGGAGCCGTCGCGGACCGCGCTCGAAGACCGGCCGCGCCCGGACACTCCCTTCGACTGCGTGTTCGTGATCGCGGACGGCCTTTCGGCACGGGCCGCGGAAGCGCACGCCGCCGCTCTGCTGGACAGTGTCGCCCCCCGTCTGCGGGAGGACGGATGGTCGCTGGCCCCTGTTTGCATCGTGGAACAGGGCCGGGTGGCGGTGGCCGACGAAGTGGGCGCCCTGCTGGGCGCCCGCATGAGCGTCATCCTGATCGGGGAACGCCCGGGACTGTCCTCGCCGGACAGCCTGGGAATCTATCTCACCTACGATCCCATCCCCGGACGCAGCAACGCCGAGCGCAACTGCATCTCCAACGTCCGGCCGCCCGAGGGACTGTCGTACGCGCTGGCCGCGCACAAGCTCTCGTTCCTTATGAACGAGGCGAGGACGCGCAAGCTGTCGGGCGTGGAATTGAAGGAATCGGCTCCCGCGATCGGGGACGCCGCCGCGGCAAGTCTTGCCTCGTCCGGCGAAGCGGCGAGCAGGGAAGCTCCCTGACTCGACCTTTCCACGCCACGGGGTGCCTTGCCATCAGGAGGTCGGGACTCGCCGCGCCGGACGAGAGTGCGCGCGCTCTGCGCTATGCCGCCGCGTTCCCGGGCAGATCCAGCGTCGTCACGCGTCGCATCTCCCGCCGGTGCGCTCCATCGGCGAATCGCGTGGCGCGGTGCAACGTGGCGAGGTTGTCCCACATCACCAGATCGCCCGGCCGCCAGGCGTGGCGGTAGACGAAGGGTGCGCGGGTCGCATGTTCGATCAGTTCGCCGAGCAGCAGGCGCCCCTCCGGCACCGGCCGGTCCAGCACGCGCGAGGCATGGGACGCGAGGTACAGCGCACGACGCCCCGTGCGGGGATTGATGCGCACGAGCGGATGAGCCGCCCCCTGCAGCAGGCCGAGCTCCGCCTCGTTGAATTCGAAACCCAGCGTCTGGCGCGAATGCGCGATGGAATGGTGGGCGCGCAGCGGCTCGATCTCCGCCTTGAGATCGGGGTCGAGTGCATCGTAGGCCGCCCGCATGTCGGCGAATTCGGTGTCGCCGCCGCGGGGCGGCACGACACGCGCGGACAGCATCGACAGCCGGCCGGGCGGATCCTGGAACGACGCGTCGGTGTGCCACAGGCGGTTGCCCAGGGCGTACATCCGCCGGCGATCGTCGGAATCGAGGAGGTCGCCTTTCTCGTCGACGTTCGAGATGTCGGCAATGGCTTCGGTCCCGAGACGGCTCCTGCCGATGGCCGCGGCGCCGGTCTTCGCGTGCAGTTCCCCGTCGAGCCTGCGTGCGAACGCCATCTGCTCCTCGTCCGTGAACGGCTGGTCGCGGAACACCAGAACCGCGTATTCGTCCATGGCGGCCCGTATGGCGTCGAGCGTGGGTCGGTCGTGAATGCGCCGCAGCTCGACCGGGCCCACTTCCGCCGCGAAGAGCGGATGCAGCCTGCGGAACGTGAGCGTCATCGTTGTTCTCCCCTCCGGCAAGGAGCACAAGGATAGAACGGACGGACATCCGGGCGATAGACGAGGCTCTCAACCAGGCCCGAGTCCCGCCGGGACCCTCGACCCCAGGGTGGTTCGGCCGCCTGCGGCGGCGATGCACGAGGGACCCGCGGCCGATTTCCTCGGGCCCGGGGCCCGGTCCAGGGTCCGGGGCCAGGGTCCAGGGTCCAGGGTCTAGGGTCTAGGGTCCAGGGCCTGGGGTCTAGGGCTAGGGTCCAGGGTCTGGGGTCTGGGAATCTAGGGCCTCCATTCCCTGAACCGCTCGATCCGCCCGTCTGCGTCCACGGATTCCAGACGAACCGTGAAACCCCAGAGACGGCCCAGGTGGCGGAGGACCTGGTTCGTTTCGTCGTCCGCGAGCGGTCTGCCGCGCAAGATCTGGTTGCGGAGCGTGAGCGAGCGATCGCCGTCGCGGTCGAACCGGGTCACCTGCACGTCGGGCAGGCGGTTGTCGCGGCGGTGCTGATCGGCCAGCATGCGGCGCACGCGCCGGTAGCCCTGCTCGTCGTGGATGCTGTCCACGAGCAGATCGGTTTCCTCTGCATGGTCCGCGATCACGAACAGCCGGAAATCGCGGATCAGCTTGGGCGACAGGTACTGCGCGATGAAGGATTCGTCCTTGAAATTGCGCATGGCAAAGTCCAGCGACTTCACCCAGTCGGTGCCGGCCAGATCGGGGAACCACTCGCGATCCTCGGCCGTGGGGTGCTCGCACATCCGGCGGATGTCGGACATCATGGCAAAGCCCAGCGCGTAGGGATTCATGCCGTGATAGCCGCGCTCGTCGAACCCGCGCTGCGCGACGACGTTCGTGTGGTCGTGCAGGAATTCGATCATGAACGCATCGTCCACCACGCGCTTCTCGTAGAGGCGGTTGAGCAGCGTGTAATGCCAGAACGTCGCCCAGCCCTCGTTCATCACCTTGGTCTGGGTCTGCGGATAGAAGTACTGGCCCAGCTTGCGGACGATGCGCACCAGTTCGCGCTGCCAGGGCGCGAGCCGTGGCGAATACTTCTCCACGAAATAGAGGATGTTCTCTTCCGGCTCCGGCGGGAACGACTGCGCGGCGGATCGCAGGGGCGCGGCTTCCGTGGCAGGCAGGGTTCGCCAGAGATCGTTGAACTGCTGCCGCTCGTACTCCTGCTGCTCGGAGCGGCGCGCCTCGCGTTCGCGTGCGGAGATCGGCTGGGGCCTGCGATAGCGGTCCACCCCGTAGTCCATCAGCGCGTGGCAGGAATCGATGACCTCCTCCACCTCCGCCGCCCCGTGGCGCTCCTCGCACTCCATGACATAGCGGCGCGCGAACACCAGGTAGTCGAGGATCGCGTCGGCCTGGGTGAACTGCCGGAACAGGTAGTTGCCCTTGAAGAACGAGTTGTGCCCGTAGCACGCGTGCGCGATCACCAGCGCCTGCATCGTGAGGGAATTCTCCTCCATCAGATACGAGATGCAGGGGTTGGAGTTGATCACGATCTCGTAGGCGAGACCCTGGTAGCCCTTGCGGTAGGCCTGCTCGTGCCGGATGAAGGCCTTGCCGAACGACCAGTGCGGATAGCCGAGCGGCAGGCCGCTGGAGGCGTAGGCATTGAGTATCTGCTCAAAATTGATAATCTCGATCTGATTCAAATACGTGTCCAAACCGTACTCCACGGCCGTGCGCGCAATGACCCGGTCGTACTGTTCCAACGCCTCGAAGTCCCATTCGGGACCGTGCGGCAACATGAGATCGGCGATGGCGTTCACGGGCGCCCCTCCCCGCGATGTGTTCGGTCACGTGCTGTCATGTCACACGCTCCTTGCGGAAGAGATCCCGGAACACGGGGTAGATCTCCGAGGGATGGTAGACCCGCCGCATGGCGAAGTTGAGATCCGGCCTCTGCAGCTCCTGGTACTCCACCCACAGGCTGCTCTGCCCGGTCTGATGCTCCGCCGGACATTCGATATAAGCGAAATACCGCGTCAGGGGCAGCAGCGTCTCGCGCAGGAACCGGGCGCTCTTGGCCGGATCCGCGCCGAAGGCATCGCCGTCGGAGGCCTGCGCCGCATAGATGTTCCAGTCGTCCGGCGGATAGCGTGCGGTGACGATCTGTGCCATCAGCTCCAGCGCCGAGAACACCACAGTGCCGCCGCTGCGCGTATCGTGGAAGAACGTGTCCTCGTCCACCTCCTGCGCCTCGTCCGTGTGACGGATGAAGACCAGATCGACCCGCTCGTAACGCCGCATCAGGAAGAGATACAGCAGCGTATAGAAGCGCTTGGCGAGATCCTTCTTGCGCTCGTCCATGGACGCGGACACGTCCATGAGGCAGAACATCACGGCCCGCGCCGCCGGCCGCGGAACGGCCACCCTGTGCCGGTAGCGCAGATCGACATCGTCGAGAAAGGGCAGGCGCGCGAGCTGGGCCTCCAGTTCCGCGATCTTCGTGTCGAGCGCCTCGATGTCCGCTTGCGGACGGCTGTCGCGAAGCGCCGTCTCGCGTTCTTCGGCAAGGCATCGCAGTTCCTTCCTGATCGGTCCGCCCAGCGCAATCCGCCGCGCGAGTGCCGTCTTCATGGTGCGGACCACGCTGAGATTCGACGGAGTGCCGTCCTTCACGTAGCCCGCCCGGACGAGCTTGGTGTCCTCGCTCTCGGCCACAGCCGTGCGCATGAGGTTGGGAAGCTCGAGATCCTCGAAGAAGATGTTCAGGAATTCGTCGCGGGAAAGCGTGAACACGAACTCGTCCACCACCTCCCCCGAACCGGAATCGCCCTCGCCCCGACCTCCGCCGGCGCCTCCGTCGGGACGCTTGATGCGATCCCCGGCCGTGAACTCGCGGTTGCCCGGATGGACGTGCTCCCAGTCCCCGCCCTGACCATAGCCGAACCCCGGTTCCGAGAGGTCCTTGACCGGGACCTTCACCTCGCCGCCCTTGGCCATGTCGCCGATGGAACGCTCGGCGATCATGCCCTTCACCGAGCGGCGGATGTGATCCTTGTAACGGCGGAGAAAACGCTCCCGGTTGACCGCGCTCCGGTTGCGTCCGTTCAACCGGCGATCGACCAGTCGGTTCATGGTCGTCCGGTTCCCGCCCGCGTTCGAGACACAAGATTCATGGAAGGCCGCCTCACGAGGACTTCTGGACCCGGAGGTACCACTCCGAGAGCAGACGGACCTGCTTCTCGGTGTACCCCTTGGCCACCATGCGGTCCACGAAGTTCTGGTGCTTCTTCTGATCCTCCGTGGACGCCTTGGCGTTGAAGGAGATCACCGGCAGCAGATCTTCGGTGCTGGAGAACATCTTCTTCTCGATGACCTCGCGCAGTTTCTCGTAGCTGCTCCACACGGGATTCTTGCCGCCGTTGTTCGCACGCGCCCGCAGCACGAAGTTCACGATCTCGTTGCGGAAGTCCTTCGGATTGGCGATGCCGGCCGGCTTCTCGATCTTCTCGAGCTCGGTATTGAGCGCCGAACGGTCGAAGAACTCGCCGGTGTCGGGGTCGCGGAACTCCTCGTCCTGGATCCAGCAATCGGCGTACGTGACGTAACGGTCGAAGATGTTCTGGCCGTACTCGGAATAGGACTCGAGGTACGCGGTCTGGATCTCCTTGCCGATGAACTCCGCGTAACGCGGCGCGAGGTAGCCCTTGATGAACTCCAGGTACCTGCGCTTGGTTTCGTCCGGGAAGTCCTCGCGGCCGATCCGCTGCTCCAGCACGTACATGAGGTGAACCTGGTTGGCGGCCACCTCCACCTGGTCATGGTTGAACACCGTCGACAGGATCTTGTAGGCGAAGCGTGTGGAGATCCCCGTCATGCCCTCGTCCGGTCCGGCGTACTCGCGGTATTCCTGATAGGACTTGGCGCGCGGATCGGTGTCCTTCAGGCTCTCGCCGTCGTACACCCGCATCTTGGAGTACAGGCTGGAGTTCTCCGGGTCCTTCAGGCGAGACAGGACGGAGAACTGCGCCATCATCTCCAGGGTGTGGGGAGCGCACGGCGCATGGGCGAGCGCGCTGTTCCTCACGAGCTTTTCGTAGATCCGCATCTCGTCCGACACCTGCAGGCAGTAGGGCACCTTGACGATGTAGATACGGTCGAGGAAAGCCTCGTTGTGCCGGTTGTTGCGGAAAGATTGCCATTCCGATTCGTTGCTGTGCGCCAGGATCACGCCGCTGAACGGAATGGCCGAGAAGCCCTCGGTGCCCTTGAAGTTGCCCTCCTGGGTGGCCGTCAGCAGGGGGTGCAGCATCTTGATCGGCGCCTTGAACATCTCCACGAACTCGAGCAGCCCCTGGTTCGCCAGGCACAGCCCGCCGGAGTAGCTGTAGGCGTCGGGGTCGTCCTGGGCGTAGCGGTCGAGCTTGCGGATATCCACTTTGCCGACCAGAGAGGAGATGTCCTGATTGTTTTCGTCGCCGGGTTCGGTCTTGGCGATGGCGACCTGCCGCAGCACCGAAGGCTGGATGCGCACGACGCGGAACTGCGAGATGTCGCCGTCGAATTCCTGCAGGCGCTTGATGGCCCAGGGCGACATGATGCCGCTGAGGTACCGGCGGGGAATGCCGTAATCGGCAAGAAGCGTGTCGCCGAACTCCTCGGGCGCGAAGAGCCCCAGGGGGGATTCGTTGACGGGAGAGCCCTTGAGCGCATAGATGGGACGCTTTTCCATCAGCTGCTTGAGGCGCTCGGCGATGGAGGACTTCCCGCCGCCCACCGGACCCAGAAGATAGAGGATCTGCTTCTTCTCCTCGAGACCCTGGGCGGCGTGCTTGAAGAAGGCGACGATCTGCGCCACCACGTCCTCCATGCCGTAGAACTCGGCAAAGGCGGGATAGCGCTTGATGACCCGGTTGGAGAAGAGCCGCGACAGCCTTGGGTCGAGCCGGGTGTCGACGACTTCAGGTTCGCCGATTGCCGCGAGCATCCGTTCCGCGGCACTTGCATACACCGCCGGGTCCTTCCTGCAAAGCTCCAGATATTCCTCCACCGACATCTCATCGGCCTGGCTGGACGAATATCTGGCCTTGTACCCTTCAGCGATCTTCATCATCGATCCTTCTCCATTCACCTGCGTTTTACGGCATGTCGACTCGTCTCTCCGCCTCTTCGCTTGTTGTTGTTCCCTGAAACGACCAATACCCGATCTTTCTGAAGCCGTTGCGACCGTTTCCCGGCTGCGCGACACCTTCAACGCGCACGAATGACTGCCGGAGGACCCGGCGTGCCGCCATTCCGCCTCTCGGGCACGCGCTGCCCGGATCGGGCAGACCGGACCGTCACCGCCAGGCACATCGGTGCGCGAAACGCCTTCCTGAGGGAAGACAGAGCGAATTGGGTGCCAGCACCCTGCGAAGGGGCAGGTCTCCGGGAATGAACTGCGGGACCGTCGGGGTCCTCGATTTGATGGGTGGCATCTCATCGTGCGATGCCCCTTGGATCGGGGACGTCGCGCTTAAGTTTCATCGTCGAGCGCATCGCGGGCGGAAAGACGTGCGAACGAGACGCGCGTGCAGCACCATCGCGGCGTTAAGATGCTTCCCCGGGGTCAGTCATCGACGTTCAAGCGCAACCCGGGCGCATCAATGGAGCACGCGTGCGTCGATGGCGCTCCACCGTTGTGCGGCCGTGCGGCGATCAGCGTTGCCGTCCGTGCAGCGATGCGGCCGGCGGTGCAGGCCCGCTGGCAGTCGGCAATGCGGACTGCTGACGGCAAACACGTCGGCAACTTCGACCTGAATTCCTTGCGGAGAAGATCTTTCATGCCCTACGCCATCCAGACCGTCGACAAGCCCGGGAGCGCCGAAGTGCGGGCCGCTGCCCGCCCCGCGCACCTCGAGTACCTCACCGCCAATCAGCACCTGCTCCTCGCGGCCGGTGCGCTCATCGATGACGACGGAACGGGCGGCCACGGCGGCGTGCTTCTCGTGGACACGGAGGATCGCGCGGCCGCGGAACGCTTCATTGCCGAGGATCCGTTCACGAAGGCCGGGCTGTTCGAGAAGGTGACGGTCACGCGCTGGCGCAAGGCGTTCTTCGACAAGAAGAAGCTCGTCTGAGCGCGAGGTTCCCGCCGATTGCGCGGCAGCGCGCCACCGGCGGACTCAGCTTGCGGATGCCGGCTTGAAGAGGTGGACGGCGTAACCGTCGCGCAACGTCGGAAGAAGCCAGCGCACGGCCCAGGTCGCGACCGGAATCGACTTCCACTCGGCGGCGCGCAGCACGATGGACGAACCGCCCACGCGTTCGTAGCCGATGCGGCGGAAAGCCTTGACCGGATCGTCCGGCGTCCAGGTGAGTTCGGCCCCCAGTTGCGACAGCGCATTGCGCAGCGGCCCCGCGTAACGGCGGGCGAACCGGCGCGAGAGGAGGTCACAGATCAGGGTGTGGTTCGGAAACAGTTTCGACAGGGCCCTTGCCATGTTCGCGGCGACGGATTCGTCGAGGTACATGAAGACCCCCTCCACGATCACGCTCACCTTCTTGGAGGTGGCGTAGGGCGACAGCGTGTCCTCGAGCGAACCGCGCGAGAGGTCCAGACCGATCCGCGTGAGCGGCACGGGACAGCTCGCCGCCGGCAGCAGCCGTTCCTTGTAGTCGAGCGTGCCCGGCATGTCGATCTCGACCCACCGGCCGGTACGGAAGCGGAACGCACGGGTGTCCAGCCCGGCACCCAGGACCACCGCCAGGCGTTCCGGACGGCCCTTGAACCGTTCGCGCAACGCGTCATCGATGATCTTGTGCCGCGCGACCACCGAGCCGTTGGGATGCCGCAACCCGCGGAACGCTTCGAAGATCTGCATGCCCTGCTCTCCCATCAACCGTTCGGCCAGACGGTCGTCCACGAGGGGTGAGGCGGCGCGCGCGTCGAGCATGCGGGCACCTGCGCAGTAGAAGGCGGTCTTGGCGATGGCGTCGGTCATGGTGTGCCGGTGATCGTGGCGGGATCGCAGTTCGCGCCGCACACGACCACCCCACCCGTTCGCCCCGCCGGGGCACGTAGAGGCGCGAGCGCAATGCCGCGAACGCCGTGGCCCCACCCGGTTCCGCGACGATCCGGAAATCCCGCCAAAGCGCTTGCTGCGCTGCACGAATCTGCGCATCGTCCACAAGCACGACGCGATCCACGTGCTGTCGCGCCACGGGAAACATGTGCTCTCCGACCCGCCTCGCACCGAGGGAATCCGCGGCAATGCCGCTCACGTCGACATCCACCGGAGCACCGGCTGCCAGCGCCGCATGCAGGGCGCAGGACGTCTGTGGTTCGACCGCCACCACCCGCGCCCGCCCGCCGAACCAGCCGGCGATTCCGCCCACGAGCCCTCCGCCTCCCACGGCCACCATCACCGTGTCGATATCCGGGAACTGCTCCTCGAACTCCGCGGCCACCGTGCCCTGCCCCGCCAGCACTTCGGGCTGGTCGTACGCATGGACCAGCAGCGCCTTCGACACCGCCTGCCGCGCCGCACAGGCATTCCATGCTTCGGCGTAGTGGCGTCCGACCACGTGGACCGTGGCGGAAAGTTCCCTCAGCCGGGCGATCTTCACGGGCGCTGCGATCTCCGGAACGAAGATCTCGGCCGGAACGCCCAGCACGCCTGCGGCGTACGCGACGGCCAGCCCGTGATTGCCGCCGGAGGCCGCGATGACGCCCGCCGGCGGAATCTCGGCCGACAGCATCCGGTTGAAAGCACCCCTCGGCTTGAACGAGCCGACGTGCTGCAAGTACTCCAGCTTCAGGAAGACCGTGAAATCGCCGCCGCTTTCTCCGGCAGTGAGCGGCAGCACGGGCGTGCGCCGGACATGGGGCCGGATGCGGCGGGCCGCCGCCTCGATCTCGGAACGCAGGTCCATCACGTGCGGCGCGCCGGCCATGCCGGAACCCGCGGACTCCCGGGGAACATGGCTCGAGGATGCCTCATGTGGCAGCGGCCGGCGCTCGAGATGCTTCTTCCATGGCCTGGATCAGCACCTCGGGCGGCTGCGCACCGGACACCGCCAGCCGCCGGTTGAAGATGAAGAACGGAACGCCCTGCACGCCGATGCTTCGCGCCATGCGTTCGTCGGCGGCGACCTCCCCGCGCAGTTCGTCGCCCGCCAGAAACCCCGTGGCCTCATCCTTGTCCAGACCTGCCTGTTCGGCGAGCAGCGCGAGCTGGCCGTCGTCGGTCAGGTTGGAAGCGGTCAGAAAGTAGCCCCGGAACAGGGTCTCCACCATGGCGTCCTGCCGGCCCTTCGCCCCGGCCCACGCGATGAGGCGGTGCGCCTGGGAGGTGTTGGGCTGGATCTGCATGCGGCCGAAGTCGAACTCGATGCCCGCCGTGCGGCCCGCCGCGGCGACCCGGGCGTAGATGTCGCGCGCTCGGTCGGGACCGCCGAATTTCGCCGCGACGTAGTCCTGCCGGTCCATGCCTTCGACAGGCATGTCCGGGTTCAGCTGGAAGGCGTGCCAGCGCACGTCCGGCCGCTCGCCGGGATGGAGAGACTGCCACCGGGCCAGCGCCGCATCCAGGTGGCGTTTGCCGATGAAACACCAGGGACATACGACATCCGAAATCACATCCACGCCATCGAGCATTGCGTCCACGTTCTCCTCCCTTCGACCCGGCCGATGATATCGCAGGGACACTCCCGGACCTTCGCATCGGAAGCCGGTCACGGGGCAATCGGCGCGCTCGGATCCGGTCCTCCGCACGGCAACCCTCAAACCGCGCCTGCGCACGCCGAAAACACCGGAACTGCCCATTTTCCTGGAACCCCCATGCGACTGCTTGCATGCACTTTCGCCCTGTTGACGGCCGTGTTTTCGGGCGGCGCACACGCCGCCAAGGTATACCGCTGTCCGGACGGCACCTACGCCGACAAGCCCTGTGGCGAAGGCGCTCGCGTGGTCACGACCACCCGGCGGTCTTCCGGAGGCACGGACACCCAGCGAGCCTGTGCAGCCGTGGGCGAGGACGCCGAGCGCATCTCGCGCAAGAAGACGGGCGGGGTCAGTGCGACGCAGGCACTGGCCGCCGTCGACAACGAATACCTGGGTGTGCAGGAGAAATCCGCACGCCGCCGGTTCGTGACCTCCGTCTATCAGACGCCGGGGTCGCCGGGCGAAGTGCGGGCGATCGTCGAGGCCGACTGCCTGGCGAAAGCCGACGCCGCCGAAAAGGAAAGGGAAAAGGAGCGCGCGGCCAAGGCAGCAGCGGAAGCGGCGGCGGCCAAGGCGGCCGCGCAACCGGCGCCGGCAGCGGCAGAACCCGCGAAGACCGCCGGGTTGTCCAAGGAGCAGTGCGACAAGCTCAAGAAGGACCTCGCCGCGGTCCGGAAGCAGCAAGCCGCCCTCGCCGAACTGGACGATGCCGCGCCCGCAAGCGGTGCCGGCTCCATGGACGCCTCCCTCGGCGGTCTTTGCAACTGAAGACGTTCCGATCGGTGGAAGGATCCGCGACGCAGGCCCTCCCCCAGTCCAACGAAGTTCTGCTCGCGGCACACGCTCGTGAGACGCGTCGCTCCGACCTTTCCGGGCATCCCGCTTCGCCGTCGCCCGTTCCGGAAGGCCGCGCGATTCCTCCGCGGGTGATCCGGGCCTTCCTCGACACCTGTTCCATATAGAAGGGCAGGACCGGCTGCCGCAGTTCCTCTCTCCTTTGCTGCCACCTCCGGCCGGTCTTCCTGCAACGGCCGCTCGAGCGCGGCACTCCTCGTGGTGCCGCGCCCATTGCCTATCGCCGTGATGGCAAAACGGCTATCCTCGAACGACCTCCGACCGTCCCGGCCACTGTGCTCGCATGAACACCTATGTGCGTCCCCAGACGCTCGACCACGCGCTCGAGGCGCTGGCGAAGCGCCCGCACGTGATCCTGGCCGGCGGTACCGATTTCTACCCTGCTCGTGCGGGCCGGACGCTCGAATCGGATGTTCTCGACATCACCGGCATCCCCGAACTCGCGGGAATCCGCGAGGATGAACACGGCTGGCGCATCGGCGCAGCCGTCACCTGGCGCGAACTGCAGGACACCCCGCTCCCCGCTGCGTTCGACGCGCTGAAGCTCGCGGCACGGGAGATCGGCGGACCGCAGATCCAGAATGCGGGCACCATCGCCGGCAACGTCTGCAATGCCTCTCCGGCCGCCGACGGCATTCCGGCCCTGGCCGCATTGGACGCAAGCGTGGAGATTGCCGGCCCGTCCGGGCGCAGACGCGTGGCCCTTGCCGATTTTCTTCGTGGCCCCCGCCGGGTGGACCGATCCATCGACGAGCTGGTGACAGCTCTGCATGTTCCGTGTCCCGCGGCGCGCAGCGCCGGCCACTTCCTCAAGCTGGGCGCCCGGCGCTATCTCGTCATCTCCATCGTGATGGCGGCGGCCGTGCTGGAAGCGGACGAGACAGGCGTCATCACCCGTGCCCGCATCGCCGTCGGCGCGTGTTCGCCCGTGGCCTGCCGGTTGACTGCCCTCGAGGACGTGCTCACGGGCAAACCGGTCGCGAGCGCGCTGGGCCACCTGGTCCAGCCGGAGCATCTGGCGGCGCTCGCGCCCATCGACGACGTCCGCGCTTCGCGCGTCTATCGCGTTGATGCCGCGCAGACACTCGTGTCGCGCCTGCTTCAGCACGCGGGAGAGAAACTTTGAACGACCGTGCGCGGACCCACGCGGTCGAGTTCTCGGTGAACGGCCGCGAAGTCACCTGTGCGTCGCCCGGTCTGACCCGCCTTGCCGACATGCTGCGCGACGAACTCGGGCTCACGGGCACCAAGATCGGCTGCAACGCGGGGGACTGCGGCGCCTGCACCGTGCTGCTGGATGGGCGCCAGACCTGCGCCTGTCTCGTCCCCGTCGGGCGGCTGCAGGGGCGCTCCATCACGACGGTGGAGGGTCTGTCCGCAGACGCGCGTTTCGCGCGGCTGCAGACGGCGTTCCACAGGCATCTCGCGGCGCAGTGCGGCATCTGCACCCCCGGCATGCTGATGGCGGCGGCGGATCTGCTCGGGCGGACGCAACGGCCCACGCAGCGCGACGTGGAAGACGCGCTGGGTGGCGTGCTGTGCCGGTGCACGGGATACCAGAAGATCGTCGAGGCCGTGCTGGCCTGCATCGGCGAAGTGGTGCTGCCCGCGGTGCCGGAGCCGGGACACGCGCTCGGCGCCCGGCTGGCCAAGGTCGATGGCGAGGCGAAGGTCAAGGGAACCGATCGCTTCGGTGCCGACGGCATTCCGGTAGACGCGCTGTGGGTGAAGGCGATCCGTTCTCCGCATCCCCGCGCGCGATTCACGCTGGGAGACATGGACGCCTTTGCTCGGCGGCACCCGGGATTGGCACTCGTCCTCACGGCACAGGACGTTCCGTCGAACGGCTATGGCATCTATCCGGACGTGAAGGACCAGCCGGTGCTGGCGAACGGCCTCGCCCGCTACCGCGGCGAGCCGATCGTGGCGCTGGTGGGTCCTCGCGCCGTGGTGGAGGCGATTGCGGACGATGCCGTCCCCATTCGCTATCGCATCGAGCCGCCGGTGATCGGCCTGGACGCCGCCATGGCGCAGGACGCGGCGCAGGTGCACGAGTCCCGCGCGGACAATCTGCTGCTGGAAGGGCGCGTCGTCTCGGGCGACGCGGCGGCCGCTCTGGAGCAGTGCGCGGTCGTGGCCATCGGCCGATTCGAGACGAGCTTCGTCGAACATGCCTACATCGAGCCGGAAGCCGGGTGGGCGCAACGCGTGGGCGAGCGCATCGAACTCCACGTGACGACGCAGACGCCCTACATGGATCGCGACGAGGTCGCCCTGGTCATGCGGCTGCGGCCCGAGCAGATCCGCATCGTGCCGACCGCGTGCGGAGGCGGCTTCGGCGGCAAGCTGGATCTTTCGGTGCAGCCGCTCATCGCGCTCGCCGCGTGGCTGACGGGACGGCCGGTGGCGATGGTGTATACCCGGCAGGAAAGCATGATGGCGACGACCAAGCGGCACCCCGCGCGAATCGACGCGCGGTTCGGTGCCGACGGCGAAGGACGTCTCGTCGCTGCCGAGGTCGACGCCGTCTTCAACACGGGGGCCTATGCGAGCTGGGGACCGACGGTCGCCAATCGTGTTCCGGTGCACGCCAGCGGCCCGTACCGCGTTCCCCATGTGCGTGCGCGCGGACGGGCCTATCACACGAACGAACCGGTGGCAGGCGCGTTCCGCGGGTTCGGCATCCCGCAGGCGGCGATCGCACACGAGACGCTGCTCGACGACATCGCGGAGCGGCTGGGCCTGGACCGCCTGGAGATCCGCCGGCGCAACGCATTGCGCGCCGGGGACTGCACGCCGACGGGTCAGGTGCTGCAGGCGAGCTGCGGACTTCCCGCCTGTCTGGACGCCCTGCGGCCGCGCTGGCAGTCGTCGCTGGAGACCGCGGCCGGATTCAATGCGTCGAACGCGGTGCTGAAGCGCGGTGTGGGCATCGGCTGCATGTGGTATGGCATCGGCAATACCGCGCTTTCCAATCCCTCTTCCATGCGCATCGGACTCGCGCGAAACGGCACCGTGACGTTCTACAACGGCTGCGCGGACATCGGCCAGGGCACGAACACCACGATGCTGCAGGTGGTCGCCGACGCCGTGGGCCTGCCTGTGGACCGAATCCGGTACGTGGCGGGCGACACCGATCTCACGCTCGACGCAGGCAAGTCGTCGGCGTCGCGTCAGGCCTTCGTGTCCGGCAAGGCGTCGGAGCTGGCCGGCATGGATCTGCGCGCCCGGCTGCTGTCGCTGGTGAGCGCGAAGGAACCGGCCCGCATCTACATCGAGGGCTGGCGATTGCACGTCGAGGATGCCTCGGGACACCAGAGCGTCGACCTCACGACGCTTCCGCCGAACGAGCGGGGCAACGTGGTGGAAGGGGTCGGTTATTTCGATCCGCCCACGACGAAGCTCGATGCGAATGGCCAGGGAATGCCCTACGCCACCTACGCGTTCGCGGCGCAGATGGCCGAGGTGGAAGTGGATCTGGAGCTGGGCACGACGCGCGTGCGGCGCGTCGTCGCCGCCCACGACGTGGGCCGTGCGCTGAATCCGCAGCAGGTGGAAGGCCAGATCCACGGCGGCATCGCGCAGGGATTGGGGCTCGCGCTCATGGAGGAGTACATCGCCGGGCGCACCGAGAACCTGCACGACTACCTCATCCCCACCGTGGGCGACGTGCCGGTGATCGAGACGATTCTCGTGGAAGAGCGCGAGCCGGTCGGCCCCGGCGGGGCCAAGGGCGTGGGCGAGCCCGCGCTGATTCCCACGCCGCCGGCCATTCTCGGCGCCATCCGCCATGCCACCGGCGTGCGCTGCACGTTCGTTCCCGTGCTTCCCCACCGGCTGCGCGCCGCGCTGCTGGAGCGCGCTTCCCGCCCCTGACCCTACCGTCCATCTCCGTTCCATGCGAAGCGACACCAGCTCAGAATCCGCCGACGTCCTCGACCAGCCGGTCGCCTCGGGCAACGTGCGCTGCGATGCCTGTCCGGTGCTGTGCATCATCCGGCCCGGCAAGACCGGCGCGTGCGACCGGTACGCCAACGTGGAAGGCGCGCTCTCGCGACTCGATCCGCTGGTCATCACGGAGCGGGTACACCGTGAAGGTGGCGAAGTCGTGCCATTCCTGGAGCGATCGCGGGAGTGGCAGGGCGAACTGCTGTCGGATGCGCCCGTGTTCGTCACCGGCGTCGGATCCGGCACCACCTATCCGGACTACAGGCCGGCCCCGTTCATCGTGTCGAGCAGGCACGCGGACGTCGACATGGTCACGGTGGTGACGGAAGGCATCTTCAGCTACTGCGGCGTGAAGGTGAAGATCGACACCGACCGGTTCCTGGGACCCGAGCAGGCGGCGATCCGCATGGACGACGAGCAGGTCGGCCACGTCACCACGGCCGAGTACGGTTCGCAGATGTTGGCCTTGGGCGGCGTGCGCCATCTGACCGGCGGCACCAAGCGCGAGGGCCGCGTCGCCTGCAGCGTCCTGGAACGGCTGTGCAACCGCGAGGCGGTGGAACTCGCCATCGACGGCGGGTCGCGTGTCGTCGTCCAGGCCGGCATGCCGCCTGTCGTGGATGGCGAACAGGAGGTCCGCATGCGGGTCGGCTGCGGTTCCGCCACCATCGGCATGTTCGCCAAGCAGTGGCTGGGGCACGCGGACGAGGTGATCGTCGTGGACGACCACATCACCGGCGTGCTGTCGGAACACCAGGCCGGGCGGTTCCTGTCCATGCAGCCCGCGGGCATCCAGGTGCGCGGGCGCAAGTCCACCCCGGGCCGCTATTTCCGTGTGGCGGAGCCCGGTTCCGGATGGGGCGGCACGAACATCCAGGACCCGCTGGACATCGTCGAATCCGTCGACCCGGAACGCGCCTGGCCGGGTCTGCGCATGCTGATGGTGTCGACGACCGGCGAGCAGTCCGCATGGTATGTGCTGGACGATCGACTCGTGCCCCAGCCCGCGCCGATGCCCGACGTCATCGCCAAGGCGGTGGCGCGCATCAAGGAAAACTGCGAACCGGCGCTGTGCACCGTGCTGTTCATGGGCGGGGCGGGAGGCAGCCTGCGCGCCGGCGTGACGGAGAATCCGGTACGGCTCACGCGCTCGGTGAAGGCGTCGCTCACTCGCGTGACGTGCGGCGGCGCTCCGGTTTACGTGTGGCCCGGTGGCGGCATCACGCTGATGGCGGACGTCTCGAAGATGCCGGCGCGGTCCTTCGGCTCGGTGCCCACACCCGCGCTCGTCGTGCCCATCGAGTTCACGCTGCCTCTGGATCACTATCGCGAACTGGGCGGACACATGGACAGCGTGATCCCGCTGGAGACCGTGCTTGCGCAGGCACGCCGCACCGCCGCGGAGTGGCTGCCCGAGAATCCCTGGCCGTTTCGCATCGACCCGGCGTTTCCCGCGTGAACGCCGCCCTCGCGCACCGGACGGAAACTCCAGCGTGGCGGCCGGATCGCGTACGGCTTGCCGACGGGCGCCTGCACCTGCACCAGGGGCCCATCGATCTCGTCATCGAGGCGGAGGGATCTGCGGGCGAGGTGGCGCGTGCCTACGAGCAGGCGGCAGAGCGATTCGAGAACGTGCTCCCGACTCTGGTTTCGGAACTGCCCGAACTGCGGCTTCCCGTGCCCGCGACATCCCGCGGATTCGCCGGGCCCGTCGCTCGCAGGATGGAGGCCGCCTGCTGGCCGCATCGGAAGACGTTCATCACCCCCATGGCGGCTGTGGCGGGCGCGGTCGCCGATGAGATCCTGGAAGCGATGACGCGGTCGCGCCGGCTGCGCCGCGCCTACGTGAACAACGGCGGCGACATCGCGGTGCATCTGGAGGACGACGCGTCGTTCCGCATCGGGGTCGCCGGAATCGAGGATGCACATCTGCACGGTCACGCCTTGATCCGTGCCATCGATCCCTGGCGCGGCATCGCCACATCGGGCTGGCGTGGCCGGTCGCATTCGCTGGGCATCGCGGACTCCGTGACCGTCATTGCGCGCACGGCCGCAGCCGCCGACGCCGCCGCGACGCTGGTGGCGAACGCCGTCGATGTCGATCACCCGTCCGTTCATCGGCGCCCCGCCAACGAAGTCCGCGACGACACGGACCTCGGGACGCGTCTCGTGACCGTCGGGGTGGACCGTCTGCCCGCCGATGCCGCGAGTCTCGCGCTGGACAACGGAACGGCCTGCGCACGGCGGATGCTGGACGCGGGGCTCATCGGCGCCGCGTACCTGCGGCTGCAGGGAATGGCGCGGGTGTGCGAATGAAAGGGAGTCGCGGGTTTCTCGTCTTGCGGTCGGAGGCGCGCTTGAAACGTGGTTGGGGGGTGATGGCAAACCCATCCTCACCCCCTCTCCTGGCCTGCCGCGCGCCTCGCGCCTCCTCACCCCCGCCCCTCTGTTCCACCCCAGAAAGTCTTGCGACTTTCCGGGGGCCCCAAGGAGGCCCGCCCGCCGCCCCCCCCGGACTGCCCTCCCCCCCCCCCCCTGTCCGACCCCAGAAAGTCTGCGACTTTCCGGAGGCCCCGGATCTCCACCCCGGAAAGCATTGCGACGTTCCGGAGGCCCCGGATCTCCACCCCGGAAAGCATTGCGACGTTCCGGAGGCCCCGGATCTCCACCCCGGAAAGCATTGCGACGTTCCGGGGGCCCCGGATCTCCACCCCGGATAGCATTGCGACTTTCCGGAGGCCCCGGATCTCCACCCCGGATAGCATTGCGACTTTCCGGAGCCCCGGATCTCCACCCCGGAAAGCATTGCGACGTTCCGGAGGCCCCGGATCTCCACCGCGGAAAGTGTTGCGACTTTCCGGGGGTCCCGGACGGACGAAAACGGGCGTGAGCAGCGCCTCGAATCCCTCGGGTCCTGCCACGCGGATCCGCGCAGCGACAAACGCAGCAGGTCCCTTCCCCTTCAGGGGGAAGGACAGGATGGGGGTGGGTCTTTTCGGCATACGGAATCAGACATCCGCGTCCCGGCGGTCGATGAGCCGGCGCCGCGCAGACAGGTCTCCGCCCCTATCCGCAGCAGGTCCCCTCTCCTTCAAGGAGAGGGACAGGGTGAGGATGGGTTGCACGGGGCCATCGCCCCGCACCCCGGCCCTTGTGCCCGCACCATCGCCCATCGTCTGATTGCCTGACTCGACATGACCTCCACCCACTCCCTCGACCCGCTCGACATGCCGACCCATCTTCCCCCCATCGAACTGCGCAAGGTATGCACGATCATCGAAGAAACGCATCACGACGGCGGACCGCCTGCCGCGGTGCCGCACGTCAAGGCCGCGGTGATCGCGCTCATCCGCAATCCCTACGCTGGCCGCTACTTCGATGTGATCGAACCCTTCATGGACGCGTTGAAGCCCTTGGGCCTGGAAATGGCGAAGAAGCTGGTGGCGACCTTGGGCGGTGACGTCAGGCGCATCGATGCCTACGGCAAGGGCACCATCGTCGGCAGCGGCGGCGAGATCGAGCACGGCGCGTTCTGGCACGTGCCCGGCGGATACGCAATGCGTGAGGTTCTGGGCGGCGCCAGGGCGATCGTGCCTTCCACCACGAAAGTTGGCACACTCGGCACTCGCCTCGACATCCCGATCCACCACAAGGACGCGGCCTACGTCCGGTCCCACTTCGATGCGATGGAGGTGGGCGTGCCCGACGGGCCCCGGGCCGACGAACTGGCCCTGGTGCTGGTGATGGCGAGCGGCGGGAGGGTGCATGCCCGCATGGGTGGATTGCAGGTCAAGGACATCAGCGTGGGAGACGGTCAGCGATGAAGCGCTTGTGGTGGGGATGGATCGCACTGGTCTGGCTCGGATCGGCATCGGCCCAGCCGCCGATCCGCATCGGCGAACTGAATTCGTACAAGGCATTCCCGGCTTTTCTCGAACCGTACAGGAAAGGCTGGCAGCTCGCGCTCGAAGAGATCAACGCGGCGGGCGGCGTCGGCGGCCGGGCGGTGGAGGTTGTCTCCCGGGACGACAACGGCAATCCCGGCGATGCAGTGCGCGTGGCCGAAGAGCTGGCGAGCCGCGAGCAGGTGGTGGCGCTCATGGGCGGCTTCGCTTCGCATGTGGGCCTCGCGGTGAGCGATCTCGCGCGGCAGAAGAAGCTGCCCTTCCTCGCGGCCGAACCCCTGTCCGACAAGCTCGTGTGGGAGAACGGCAACCGCTACACGTTCCGCCTGCGCGCCTCCACGTACATGCAGACGGCCATGCTGATCCCCGAAGCGGCACGTCTCAAGAAGAAGCGCTGGGCGCTCGTGTATCCCAACTACGAATACGGGCAGGCGGCGGCCAATGCGTTCAAGAAGCTGCTGAAGGCGCGCCAGCCGGAGGTGGAGTTCGTCGCGGAGCAGGCGCCCCCGCTGGGCAAGATCGACGCCGGCGCGACGGTGCAGGCGCTCGCGAGCGCCAAGCCCGACGCGATCTTCAGCGCGCTGTTCGGCGCGGATCTCGCGAAGTTCGTCCGCGAGGGCAACACGCGGGGGCTGTTCCGCGGGCGCGACGTGTTCGATCTGCTGGGCGGTGAACCCGAGTACCTGGACCCGCTGAAGGATGAGACCCCCGAAGGCTGGTTCGTGACCGGCTATCCGTGGAACGACATCGCCACGCCGGAGCACCGGAAGTTCCTCGAGGCCTATCGCAAGCGGTGGAACGACTATCCGCGGCTGGGTTCTGTGGTCGGTTACGTGGCCATGCACTCCATGGCGGCGGCGCTCGTCAAGGCCGGGGGGACGGACCCCGAGAAGATCGTCACCGCCTTCAAGGGTCTGGCGGTGCCGACCCCGTTCGGCAGGATCACCTATCGCGCTCTCGATCACCAGTCCACCATGGGCGCGTACGTGGGCCGGCTGACTCAGCGCGAGGGCAAGGGCGTGATGGTGGACTGGGTCTATCGCGACGGGCTTTCCTACCTGCCGCCGGACGAGGAAGTGAAGAAGCTGCGCCCCGCAGAATGAGGGGCGCGTGATCGCACGCGGGAAAGCATGCCGGCCGCCTGCCGGTGTTGAACGATCGGACACGCGCCGCTGACGATGCTGGCCGATCTGCTCGTTCAACTCGTCAACGGACTGGCTAGCGCCTCGACGCTGTTCCTGCTGGCTTCCGGGCTCTCGCTCATCTTCGGCGTGACGCGGGTGGTGAATTTCGCCCACGGCTCGTTCTACATGGTGGGCACGTACGCGGGCATCGCGGTGGCGGAGCGCATCGGCGGCCCCGGCGGTTTCTGGATCGCGCTGCCGGCGGCGGCGGCGGCCGTGGCGATTCTCGGGGTGATCGTCGAGACCTCCGTTCTCAAGCGCATCTACGCAGCGCCGGAGCTCTTCCAGCTGCTCGCGACCTTTGCCGTGGTATTGGTGATCAAGGATCTCGCGCTCATGCAGTGGGGCGCCGAGGACATCCTCGGTCCCCGGGCGCCCGGTCTCAAGGGGGCGGTGGAGATCGGCGGCGGCTTCGTCCCCGAGTACGACCTGCTGCTGATCGCATTGGGGCCGGTCGTCCTCGTCCTTCTGGAACAACTCTTCAAGCGCACGCGGTGGGGGGTGCTCGTGCGCGCCGCCACGCAGGACCGCGAGATGGTGGGCGCGCTGGGCGTGAATCAGGCGTGGCTCTTCACCGGCGTCTTCGCGCTGGGCAGCGCGCTCGCGGGACTGGCCGGGGCGCTGCAGATTCCGCGGGAACCCGCGAGTCTCAATCTGGATCTCGTGGCCATCACCGACGCGTTCGTGGTGGTCGTCATCGGCGGCCTGGGAAGTTTGCGCGGCGCGTTTCTGGCGGCCCTCCTGATCGGCATCGTGAAGGCACTGTGCGTGGCCGCCGGCACGGTGGAACTGGCGGGCATCCCGTTCAACTTCAGCAAGCTCACGATCGTGGTCGAGTTCGCGCTCATGGCGATCACCCTGGCGTTGCGGCCATGGGGACTGCTCGGGCGTCCGCAACGCGAATCGCACGCGGCACGCTCCCAGCACCTCGTCGTCACGCCGGGCCGCCGGTTCTGGACCAGCACCGGCGCATTGCTTCTCGCGGCGGCGGCCGCGCCGCTGGTCGTGGACGAATACATGCTGGTCCTCGCGACGGACGTGCTGATCTTCGCGCTCTTCGCCGTGAGCCTGCACTTCCTCATGGGGCCGGGAGGCATGGCGTCCTTCGGTCACGCCGCCTACTTCGGCGTGGGCGCCTACGCGGCGGCACTGCTGGTGAAGTCCGCGGGATGGCCGATGCTGCCGTCCATTGCCGCGGCGCCATTGCTGGCAGGTGCAGCAGGCGTCTTCGTCGGCTGGTTCTGCGTGCGGCTGTCCGGCGTGTATCTCGCCATGCTCACGCTCGCGGTCGCACAGATCGCGTGGTCCATCGCCTTCCAGTGGGACGACGTCACCGGCGGCAGCAACGGGCTGGTGGGGGTCTGGCCAGCCGAGTGGGCCGCCACGAAGAGCCGCTACTACTGGTTCACGCTCGCCTGCGCCGCGGGCGGCATCGGGGTGATCTGGCTCGTGATCCATGCACCCTTCGGGTTCGCGCTGCGCGCCGCGAGAGATGCGCCGGCGCGCGCGGAAGCCATCGGCATCGACGTGCATCGTGTGCAGTGGCTGGCCTTTCCGGTCGCGGGTGCGGTGGCAGGGCTCGCGGGTGCGCTGTTCGTGTTCTCCAAGGGCAGCCTGTCACCGGAGACGATGGCGATCTCGCGCTCGGTCGACGGTCTCGTCATGGTCCTGATGGGTGGCGTGCAAACGCTCGCCGGCCCCGTCGTCGGTGCAGCCGTGTTCACCTGGATGCAGGACGAGATTCTTCGCCACACCGAGTACTGGCGCCTCGTGCTGGGCGGCGCCGTGCTGCTGGTGGTCCTCGCGTTTCCGCGCGGGATCGTGGGCAGCGTCGGACATCTGTGGCGCCAGCGGGCATGAGCGTACTGGCGGTGACCGGTCTGGAGAAGCGCTATGGCGGCGTCTGCGCCGTCGACGGCGTGTCCTTCTCCGTCGATGCCGGCGAACGCGTGGCACTCATCGGTCCCAACGGCGCGGGCAAGAGCACGTGCTTCAACATGATAGGCGGGCAGGTCCGCCCGGATCGCGGCCAGGTGCTGCTGGACGGAGCCGACGTCACCGGCGCGGGACCACGCCGGCTCTTCCGCGCGAGCGTGGGAAGGACATTCCAGATCACCACCGTGTTCGGATCCATGTCGGTGATCGAGAATGTGCAGACGGCCTTCGCGTCGCACGCCAGACGGACTCGACGGCTGCTGGGTCTCGCACGAAACGAATGCGTGAAGGCTGCGGGCGAGATGCTGGAACGTACGGGCCTGGGCGCGATGGCCCATGAGCCCTGTGCCCAGCTGGCCTACGGCGATCTCAAGCGCCTGGAACTCGCACTGGCGCTGGCGAACGAGCCGCGGCTGCTGCTCATGGACGAACCCACGGCGGGAATGGCCCCTGGCGAACGCCACGATCTGATGGCGTTGGTGACGGCGCTTGCGCGCGAACGCAACGTCGCGGTGCTGTTCACGGAGCACGACATGGACATCGTCTTTGGTCACGCTGACCGTCTTCTCGTGCTGGACCGCGGACGCCTCGTGGCGCAGGGCGAGCCCGAGGCGGTGCGCAACGATCCGGAGGTGCGGCGGATCTATCTCGGGGAGGATCCGCATTGAGTGGCGCGGGCCCAGTGCCGGAGACGGCTGGCGCCGCGCTCATTCTGGAAGCACGCGGCGTCGATACGTTCTACGGCCGTGCGCAGATCCTCTTCGGGGTGGATCTGGACCTGCGGCGCGGCGAGGTCGTCGCACTGCTTGGACGCAACGGCGCAGGAAAGTCCACGACACTCAAGACGCTCATGGGACTCGTCAGGCCGCGGACCGGCGCGGTGCAGTTCACCGGCCGGCGCATCGACGGCCAGGCCCCGTATCAGGTGTGCCGGTCAGGCCTGGGCTACGTGCCCGAGGAACGCCGCATCTTCACCGAGCTCACCGTGGAAGAGAACCTGGAAGTGGGCCGCCGGCCGCGCAGGGACGGCGCGCCGTACTGGACGCCCGGCAAGCTCTTCGAGGTGTTCCCCAACCTGGGCCGCATGCGCGAGCGGCGCGGAGGGGAAATGTCTGGTGGCGAGCAGCAGATGCTCACCATCGCCCGCACTCTCATGGGCAATCCGCTGGCGGTGCTCCTGGACGAGCCTTCGGAAGGTCTGGCGCCGGTCATCGTCGAGCAGATGGCCGCCGTGATCCGCGAACTCAAGCGCGAAGGTCTCACGCTGCTCATCTCCGAACAGAACCTGCGCTTTGCTGCCGCCATCACCGACCGCGCGTACGTGCTGGAGAAGGGCACGGTCCGATTCCAGGGCAGCATGCATGCGCTCATGCACGACGACGCCGTCCGCTCGAAGTATCTCGCCGTATAGCAGGCAAAAGGCAAGACCTGACCCCGATTTGGGGTCAGGTCTTGCCTTTTGCCTTTTGCCTTTTGCCTTTTGCCTCTTGTCTCTTGCCTTTCGTCTACGGAATCATTCCCTGCCGCTCATCGCGTATTCTCCGGATGGATCCTGCCGCCGGTCGCCGGGGCACGGTCACACTACTACACAAGGGAGGAAACACGCCATGGATCGTACTGGTTCACGCATTCTCGTTCCCACCTCTGCCGCAGGTGCCCTGCCCACGGCTCCCGAGCACTTCATGGACCGGCGTCGCCTCCTGGGCGCGACGCTCGCGCTGGGCCGCGGCGATCGCAAGTCCCATGGCGGCACTGGCAGCGGAGGAAGCGCCTGGCTTCGACCCCGCAGGGCCCATGCCCACGCCGGACCAGATCCTCGGGCCGTTCTATCCCGTCCGCAAACCCACCGATGGACACGCGGATCTCACCCGCCTTGCCGGACGTCCGGGCATGGCGCTGGGGCCGGTGATTCACGTGATGGGTCGCGTGCTCAGCGTGCGCGGAGAGCCTGCACCCGGCGTGCGTCTGGAGATCTGGCAAGCCAACGCTGCCGGCAAGTACACCCATCCCCACGACCGGAACACCGCGCCGATCGATCCGAACTTCGACGGCTATGCGACCGTAGTAACAGACAACGAGGGTCGCTTCCGATTCAAGACCGTGAAACCCGGCGCGTACCCGGTGGTCCCCGGATATTCCCGCCCCCCGCACATCCACTTCGACGTGACCGGCCGTTACAACCGTCTCGTCACCCAGATGTATTTCCCCGGAGAACCGCTGAACGAACGCGATCCGCTCCTGCAGCAGTCGTGGGCCAAGGAGAGCCTCATCGCCAGAGTGCTTCCGCCGACGAAGGAAGATGAGCCCGATTCGCAGCTGGTGGTCTGGAACATCGTGCTCATCCAGGGTTGAAGTCGACGGGGAGTGCCCGACCACTCGGCGCGTCCGGACGTGTCGTCGATTCCCTCACCCGCAGTTCGTCGGGCGGCGGACCGGACCGACAGGTGCGCCGCCACTCGACCCCTTTGATCCGCGTCTGGCGCGCCGGGCTACCCCACACCGGCGCGCCAGACGCCGACTCACTTGCCCGCCGGCTTGATCTCCTCCGACCTGTCGGTGGCCGGAGGCGGGGTGCGTGAGAGCGCGGCGATCTCTGCGTGAAGCTCCGGCGTCATGGCGATCTTCACCGAATCCAGGGACGCCTGAAGCTGGCCCACATTGCGCGCGCCGATGATCGGCGCGGTCACGGCGGGATGCGCGCCGACCCAGGCCACCGCTAGACTCACCGGATCGTATCCGCGCTCCTTGCAGAACGCGGCGAATTGCGCCGCCACATCGTGCATCCAGGGTTCCGCGTACCGTTGCGTGTACATCTTGTTCGTCGCAATGCGGCCCTGCGCGTTCCCCGCCGCGTACTTGCCCGACAGCAGTCCGCCTCCTACGGGGCTGTAGGGGATGACGGCCAGCCCGTTCGCCTGCGCCATGGGCAGGATCTCGACCTCCGCCTGGCGCTTGACCAGGTTGTACATCGGCTCGATCACCTGCAGGCGGGACCAGCCCCACCGCTCCTGCACGTCCAGCGCGCGCTGCGTCATCCACGCCGAATGGTTGCTGAGCGCGGGATAGAGCACCTTGCCCGCGCGCACCAGATCCTCCATCGCACGCAGGGACTCCTCGATGGGCGTGTCCGGATCCGTCAGGTGAAGGAACAGGATCTCGACGCGGTCCGTGCCCAGGCGCTTCAAGCTTGCCTCCACGGCCCTGCTGATGTGGCGGCGGGATCCTCCGCGCGCGTTCCGGTCCTCGCCGGTCGGGTTGAAGCACTTGGTCGCGACAACGAGATCGTCGCGATGCCCCTTCATCAGCGCGCCGAGAATTTCCTCGGAGCGTCCCTTGCTGTACTGGTCGGCCGTGTCGTAGAAGTTGATGCCTGCGTCCCGGCACGCACGGTACATTTCCGCCGACGCCGCCTCGTCGGCATCGCCCCCGAACGACATGGTGCCGAAGCACAATTGCGACACGCGCACGCCCGTGCGGCCCAGCAGCCTGTAATCCATCTTTCACTCCTCCGTAGATGTCGAATGCGCACGACCCCTCGCGTGCGTTCTGCGGGGCATTCTAGGGAAGATCCGGCGAGCGTGCGCACGCCGGGCCGCAGGATTCGGATGCAAGCGACGCGCTTTCTCATCCCGCCGGCTCCCGGCTTGGGGTGACTCGATCGCTGCCCGACACCATCCGCACTGGCAAATCCGGCAAGCGCCCGGGCGCGCCAGCGGCGCAGTGCGACTTGGGACACGGCAGCGGTGCCTTGCCGGAACGGCCGCCCCGCGGGCGGCCGTTCCTCCGGTCACTCGCCCGCGCTGAACAGGCTCTTCTTCACGATGGCATGCATGCCCCAGTTCCCATCCACGACCTGGGTCACGCCGAAGTCCACCGCGATCGACATCAGCGACACGGCCTCGTCCTCGGACAACCCCTGCGTCGTCATCAGGAAGTGACGCATCTTGCGGAACGCGTCGCGCAGCGCGAGGTCCGTGGACGATTTCGAGTAGATCTCCGACTGCGCCTTCTCTCCCAGATCGGCCAGATAGTTGGGATAGCTGAAGCCGTGCACGACGAACTCTTCCTGCGTCTCCAGCAGCGGGTAGTTCAGATTCTCCAGGGGCGTGCCTGCCAGGGAATCCTTCTTGTGCAGAATCACCTGGAACGTGCCCGTCAGCGAGCACTCGATCGCGGTGCCGCACAGTTCGGAATCGCCCTGCGACGCGTGCGGATCGCCCACCGAGAGCAGTGCACCGGCCACGGCCACGGGGTAGTACAGCGTGGCGCCCTTGCCCACCCGCCAGTCGTCCATGTTGCCGCCGGTGTAGCTGGGCGGAATGGAATCGACGATGTCGGCTTCGGCCGGGGCGAGTCCCATCACGCCGAAGTGCGGACGTACCGGCACCCGCACGTTCTTGAGGATCCCCCAGTTCTCCTTGACGGTCGCGTGATCCACCGGAACCCCGGGGTAGTCGATGATCTTGTGGACGACACCGAAGGGATCCGTCTGCGGCGTCCACTGGAAGTTGTAGAGCGCCTTGGCCCAGTTGCGCTCGCCCGTGGCATCCACCTCGTAGATGGTGATGACCTCCCTGCCCTTGGGTTCCTCGATCTGGTCCTTGTAGTGAAAGCCCCACCAGGCAGCGGCGTTGCTGCCGAACGTCTTGCCCCGGTAGAGCGGATTCGCGCTGGGCCGCGGCGACACGTCGAGGATCCTGACCTCGAGGATGTCGCCCGGTTCCGCCCCCTTCACGGCCACGGGACCGGTGCAGATGTGCACGCCCAGACCTTCGCCCGCCCCCCGGCCGAACAGGGAAGCGTCCTCCGGCCCGGCCCCACGGCGATTCACCCCTTTGCGCTGCTTGTCCCAGTAGTAGACGCTTTCTGCGCCGGAATCTCCCTTGATCATCCGCTCGAAATCGTCGTTGGCGTGGTGGGTCAGGGTCTCGATGGTCACGAAGTCCCCCGATTCCACTTCCACCAGGGGCTTCAGGTGCTTGCTGAAATAGCCCCAGTGCACCGTCTCGGCCGACGCGGGCACGTGGTAATGATTGATGGTGCTGCGCTTCATGCCGGTATCGGCACGGGCGAGTGACGGCGCGCCCAGACCGCCCAGCGCCGCAGTCGCGCCAGCCAGCAGTCCTCCGCGCAGGAACCCGCGCCTTGCCGGTTCCGGGCGCGGCATCTCCGCCGCCAGCGTCTTCGCGGCTTCCGGCGGGAGCGCCGCATCCTGCGGATGGCAACCGCAACCCGGGCCGTGCGGGTGCGAAGCACCTTGGGCTTCGTTCTCGTTCATCGTCTGCTCTCCTTTCGTCGTTTTCTTGCGGGATCGCGCCCGGATGGGCACTAGCGCCGGCAGACCGCAATGGCGGTGCCAGAATCCCCGAGAGCGGCGTGAATCTCTTTTGGCTTTCATTTCCTCGATTTCCGCGCGCAGGTGCGACAAATCGCGCTGAACCCCTGCACAGGACGGTGGCATGAAGTGCAGAATCCGCTCTGTAACGGTGCTTTCCGCAAGGTCCACAAGGATGTCCGCGCACTCAAGCGGACATTCCGGATGCCGATATCCACGAGATCCGGCAGGACGCCTGCCACACCGGCAACGGCGGCCGCGACAACTGACACGAGGGCCCATGAGCTCGCGGTACCAGGGAATACGCAGTGTCCTGCGCATGGCGTGGCTGCCCGCGTTCGTGCTTGCGACGACCGTATCCGTCGGCATGGCCTTCTGGCTGAAGCTCCAGTCGGACCACGACGCCACCGCGCTCGCAGCCCTCGAACACCGGGCGGATGCCTTCGTGCTGAAAGTGTCGGAGCGCCTCCGGGCACACGAGCATCTGCTGCGGGGCGGCATCGGCCTGTTCACGGTGAGCGGCAAGGTCGACCGGCAGCAGTGGCACCGGTACGTGGAGAAGCTCGACCTTCCCCACCAGCATCCCGGCCTTCTGGCGCTCGGGTTCGCGCTGAGCGTTCCCCTGAGCGAATTGCCGCAGCACGAGGCACAGATCCGCCGCGAGGGCTTTCCGCACTACCATGTTCGCAGCTTCACCCGGCAGACGGCGCATCCCGAGGCGACCCCCATCGTCTTCGTCGAGCCCTACCAAGGGCTCAATGTCCGGGTACTGGGGTTCGACATGGCCTCCGAAGCCGCGCGCAAGGAAGCGCTGTACCGGGCCCGGGACACGGGCGTCACGACGCTCACGGGCCGCGTGACGCTTCTTCAGGACGAAGCCGGCGAGCAGCCCGGATTCATCCTCACGGCGCCGATCTATCGGGGCGAGGCGCCCCGGCCACGGTGGAGGAACGGCGCTCCCGGATCTTCGGTTACGTCTACACGGCCTACTTCGCGTCCGAGCTCTTCTCGCAACTGGCGGACCCGAACCTCGACCGGTTCGATGTGGCGGTCTTCGACGGCAAGGACCGGTTGTCCGCGAACTTCCTGTTTTCGACCGCCGCGAACGGAGCCGGCGCACATGGATCGAAGCCGGACGCTCGCACGATCACGCGGAGGGTGGTGGTAGGCGGCCGCCAGCTCCTGTTCGACTTCATCGCCCGCCCCGACGCCTCGAGCCTGACCAGCGCGCCCTGGCTGGTGCCGGCCCTCGGGACAGGAGCGAGCCTCCTGCTTGCGGGGCTGGTGCTGATGGCCACCCGCACGCGTCAGCACGCAGAAGCGCTGGCGCAGGAAATGACTGCCGAGCTGGAAAAGCGGAGTGCGGAACTGGAAGCGAGCCGTAAACTCCTCGACACGGTGATCCAGGCCGTGCCGGTTCTCGTGACGCTGAAGGACTCCGACGGCCGCATCGTCCTGGTCAATGCGGAAGTCGAGCACCTGCACGGCAAGCCGCCCTCGTACTTCCTGGGCAAGACCGACGCCGAGATCTTCTCCGGGGAGCAGGTCGCGCTGTGGCAGCAGCAGGACGAGGACTCGGCGGCAGCGTCCGGCGTCACGTCGTACGAAGAACCCTTCGTCACGGCCGCGGGACGCCAGCGATGGGTCATCAAGCGCAAGGTTTCGGTGCCGCTGCCGGACGGACGTCGCGGCATTCTCGTGTGCACTCACGACATCACGGATCGCCGGGCAGCGGAGATGGAGGCCACCCGTGCCAAGACATTCCTGTCCTCGATCGTCGAGGCCGTCTACCACGGCGTGTTCGTCAAGGACGAGCATCACCGCTGGATCCTGGTGAACGGCGCCTTCAGCCGGCAGATGGGCTCATCGCCCGGCGAACTGGTCGGCCGGTCCGACCCCGACTTCATGGGCACGGCCGAGGCCCGCACGGCATGGAAGGAGGACGACTCCATTCTCGCCACGGGGGATCCGGTGGTCGCAGAGCAGTTCATCACCCTGCGCGACGGACGGTCGGGCTGGTTCGAGAAGACCAAGAGCCTCCTCGTGGCGCCGGACGGTTCGCGCTACGTCGTGGGCGTGGTGCGCGACATCACCGAGGTGAAGGCCGCGGACGCACGGCTGAAGGAGAGCGAGGCCCGGTGGTCCGCCGTCGTGTCGTCGGCGAGCGAAGGCATCGTGGTCGTGAACGAGGCGGGACGCATTCAATCCGCCAATGCCGCCCTGCACAACATGTTCGGCCACGATCCCGGCACGCTCGTCGGCCAGAACCTGAGCGTTCTCCTGCCCGCCGCGCTTCGGGAAACCCACGAGAAGCACATTCTCCACGGCACGCCGGCGGAGATCGACCGCGTCCTGGGCGTGAGCCGGAATGTCGAAGGCGTGCGGCGCGACGGCGGACCGCTCTCCATCGAGATCTCCGTCAGCCGCTTCTCCCTCGGCCAGAGCACCATGTACGCGGCCATCCTCCACGATCAGACGGAAACCGTGCGTCAGCGCGACATCTCCCGCCAGACCGAATCCATGGCACATGTGGGCGGCTGGGAGGTGGAACTTCCCAGCAAACGAGTGTATTGGACCGCAGAGGTCTACCGCATTCACGAGGTCGACCCCTCGACCTGCGCACCTGACCTGGTCGCAGCCATCGATTTCTTCGCGCCAGAGTACCGCGAGCTTGTCCGCCAGAACGTGGAACGGGGCATCGAATCCGGGGCGCCCTATGACTTCGTCGCGCAGCTCATCACTGCCCACGGAAAACGCGTCTGGGTGCGTGTGGTCGGTCAGGCGGACGTGCGAAACGGTCGGCCTGTGAGAATCTACGGTGCCGTACAGGACATCTCGGCGCAGAAGGCCGTGGAGGGCGAACTGCGGCGCCATCACGAGCAGCTCCAGGAACTCGTTGCCGAACGGACCCAGGAACTGCTGCGTTCCAAGGAGGCTGCCGAACGGGCCAACCAGGCAAAGTCGGAATTCCTTGCCAACATGTCGCACGAGCTTCGCACGCCGATGCACGCGATGCTGTCCTTCTCCAACCTGGGTCTTTCGCGCGCGAAGGACCCGCGGACGCCCGTGGACAAGCTCGCCACCTACTTCTCCAAGATCGAACAGAGCGGAAGACGCCTGCTGCATCTCGTCAATGACCTGCTCGATCTCTCGAAGATGGAAGCCGGGCGCATGCACTACGAGATGAGCCGGTTCGACCTTGCGTCGGCCGTGCGGGCGGGGGTGAGCGAGCTGGACGCCATGGCGGTGCAACGCGGTATCCGGTTCGATGTGCAGGTGCCGCCGGAGACTGCCGCCGTCTGCATGGACCGGTTACGCATCGAACAGGTAATCCGCAATCTGCTGTCCAATGCACTCAAGTTCTCGCCGGACAACGAGCCGATTGCCGTGCGGCTGAGCCGCATCCGCATGCCGCATCGAAGCTGCTGCCCCGACGGCAGTGCCACGGACGGCCTGCAGCTTCAGGTGGTGGATCGCGGCGTGGGAATACCGGACAGCGAGCTCGAACTGATCTTCGACAAGTTCGTCCAGAGCAGCAAGACACGCAGCGGCGCCGGGGGCACCGGCCTGGGACTCGCCATCTCGCGGGAGATCGTGCAGGCGCATGGTGGACACATCGAGGCGAACCACGCGCCCCAGCGGGGAGCGATGTTCACCGTGACGCTGCCCCTGGAACCGTGCGACATTCATGCGCCACAGGAAATGCTTCCGGCGCGGCGCCTCGCCTGAATCGCGACAGCCCCTTTCCGTAACGCGGTATCCGGGTTCAGCGGTCCGACGTCACCGCCAACCGTCTTCGGGCATCTCGCCGGAGTTCACCGGTTCCCACCAGCTCGAGCAGCCATAGTCGTCCTCGCAGGCCAGCGGCGGAAACTCAGGGGCATCGTCCAGACGATAGGCTCCCAGCAACGACGCGCAGTTGCCGCAGGCACCGCCCGAAGTGAGGATGCGCACACCGACGATGTCCTGATCTTTCTTCCAGTCTCCGATATCGGCGGCGAAATGGGATCGGACGGCGTCGCGGCGGGACATGAGGCACTTTCAGCAGCGTGAGAAAACTGCCGGATGCTACGCGATCGGCTGCCGGCCGCCAAGGGCCGCAGGCGGCTGTACAACGGGACGGCAACGCCACAGGAGAGCGTGGACGGATCGGTCCCCGGGCTCGCCGAACGATTCGGGGATCAGTGCAGCCGCGAAGTCACTCGCGTTCCACCAGCGGCACGAACCGCACCGGCAAGACCGTCTGGAACGTCGCGGTTCCGTCGGCGCGCTTGATGACGACGACCAGTTCCTGGGCACCGTCGGGCTCGCCCCGGGGAAAGACGAGTCTCCCGCCGGGGCGGAGCTGATCCAGCAGCGCCGGCGGCAGTTCCTCCGCCGCGGCCGTCACCAGGATCGCATCGTACGGCCCGTGTTCCGGCCAGCCTTCGCGCCCATCGCCTTCACGCACGGAGACATTGCCGAACCCCTGGCGCATCAGCGCCGTCCGGGCCTTGCTCGCCAGTTCAGGTACCACTTCGACCGAGTACACGTGCCGGACGAGCCGGGAAAGGACCGCTGCCTGGTATCCCGAACCCGTGCCGATCTCGAGGACCGTATCACCAGGTTCGCACTCGCACAGGTCGGTCATGAGCGCCACGATGAACGGCTGGGAGATCGTCTGCCCGTGGCCGATGGGAAGGGGTGCGTTGACATGGGCGACGTCCCGGTCGTTCTCCAGCACGAACGACTCCCTCGGCACGGTGGCCATGGCCTCCATCACCTTTTCCCGCAACCACGGACGTCCCGTGGAACGTCCGCATGCCCGCGCATCCGCGGCAATCTCTTCCAGCATCTGACCACATGAAGCGTAAGGCATTCACTCTCCTGCGCGAGGGCCACCGGAACGGCTGCGCATCAGCGGACCGCGAGATTTCTCGGCCGGACATCGCTTTCCGGCTGGAGCGCCGGCACACGGGACTCCCAATTGCGGCCGGTCCTGCCACAACGCTCGCGAAGCGAATGCAGAACGGACGGGTCGGCGACCATGCGGCGCAGGGTCGTCTCGTCGACGATCTCCACTTCCCGATGCCGCACCGCGATGAGGCCCATCTGGGAGAGGTGCGACATCACCCGGCTCACGGTCTCGATGTTGAGTCCAAGATAGTGTCCCAGGTCCTGCCGGGTCATCCTCAGATTGAACACGCGCCCCGAATAGCCCAGCTTGGTGAACCGCTCGGACAGATCCACGAGAAAGGCCGCCACCCGCGCTTCCGCCGCGAGCGAGCCCAGCATGAACATCAGTGCCTGATCCCGCACGATTTCCCGGCCCATGAGGCGGTGCAGAAGATTGGCGAACGCAGGATGCGCCAGCGCGAGCGAAGTCAGCTTGCGCGCCGGCAGCACGACCACGTCGCTTCTCTCCAGCGCCGTGGTCACGCAGTTGTGCCGGCCGTTCGCCAGCCCGTCCACACCGATGGTGTCGCCGCGCATGGGAAAGGCAGTCCCCTGGGTGGTCCCGGTCGCATCGGCGACGCACGTCTTGAAGGAACCGAACCGCACCACGTAGAGATTGCGGCACTCGTCCCCCGACCGGATGAGAACTTCACCCTCCTGCAGGGCCCGGGTGGAAAACGTGATGGCCGCCAGATCGCCTTCGAACGGCAGGGGCAGTTCCAGAAGGGAGCCCAGGGTTTCCATGTCCACGGTCCCATGGACAGGCTGCCCGAGGGCGGCAGGTTCGTGGTCCGGACCGCCGGATCGTGCTTCGGATTTCATTGCGGCTCCTCGTCGCGCACTCATGTGCGGTGCATGATTGAGTTGTATAGGCGGACAGGAGCGCTCTCAACTCGTGCGTCCACGGGTTGTGCCCCGGTGGCGCTGGTGTTTCCACGGATGGCGTCTGCAGGCCGGTGGGCCTAGGATGGTCACGGGTTCCGGGTTGGGAAGTCGCGGGTTCCGGGTCGGGAACCGACAACCCGGCACGATGCAAAGGTGCAGAACGTGGCGGGAGGCGATGAACTCGTGCAGCCGCTTGCGCCGGACGCCGGCGCCTGCAATGCTCCCCGGCGTTGAAGATTCGGCGCATCCATTGCCGGGAGGGGACTCGACGTCCCGTCCGGGGTGGCGCTGCCCCGCTGGCGGAAGGACGCCTGCAAACGGTTCCCCGCCGGGCACAGGGACCCTTGTGAACCAGGACACTCACGACATCGATTACCGGCTGCTGTTCCGGCTCGCGGTCGATCCGCTTCTTCTGGTGGACGATCGGGGGAAGATCGTCAGCTTCAACGCAGCGGCGGCGGAGCATTTCGGGTACTCGGAAGAAGAATTCTCCCGGCTGGACGTGGAAGCCCTCGTTCCCGAGGCGGCGCGGGAATCCCACCGCCAGCGGCGCGAGCTGTACGGACGTGCGCCGGTGCCTCGTCCCATGGGGACCTTGCCGAACCTGCGTGGACATCGCCGGGATGGCAGCCTGTTCTGGGCCGACGTGAGCCTCACCCCCGTGCCGGGCGGCCGTATCCTCGTCGGCGTGCACGACGTGACGCGGCGCTACGTTGCAGAACAGGCATTGCGCGACAGCGAGGAGCAGTTCCGGAGCACGTTCGAGCAGGCGCCGATCGGAATCGCTCGCATCGGGCGGGACGGAACGTGGCTCCGGGTGAACGAGACGCTGCGCCGGATCCTGGGCCGCCCTGCCCATGAGCTGGTACAGAGCAGCCTGCCAGACCTGGCCCACCCGGACGATCGTGCCGAGACGCGGCAACTGATGGAGTTCGTCGCAAGCGGCGCGATCGACAACGCGCACCGCGAACTGCGCGTCGCGCGTCCGGATGGGACCCATGTGTGGGTGGGCGTCACGCTGTCCCTCCAACGCGAGCGCGACGGCACTTCGACTGGCTTCCAGATCGTCGTCGAGGACATCCACGGGCGGAAGGAAGCCGAAGCGGCACTGGGGCAGCTGCGAGCCGAAATGGCCGAGATGGTCAAGTTGAGCGTGGCGAAGCACACTGCCATGGCCATCGCCCATGAACTCAATCAGCCTCTCATCGCCGTCACCTCGTACGCGGAAGCGGCCGTACGCATGCTGAGGATGGACGTGCCCGATCCGGCCAAGCTGAAACGCGCGCTGGAAGGCAGCGCAGAGCAGGCTCAGCGCGCGTCGAAAGTCGTGCGGGAACTGCTCGAGTTTCTGCAGAAGGGCGAGGCCGCCACCGAACCGGTGGACCTCAACACGGTCGTGAAGAACGCGCTGGCGCTGGTGGAATCCAACGGATGGAACGGCTTCCGCACGTTGCTGGATCTGGGGCCGGATCTGCGGCCGGTACAGGCGAACCGGCTGCAGGTCGAGAAGGTGCTGGTCAACCTGATTGCCAACGGCGTGGAAGCCATGCGCGACCTGGGCCTCGAGCAGCAGACGATCCGCGTCACCATCCGGACCATGGCGGAAACCAACATGGCCAAGGTATCGGTTTCGGATACGGGTCCGGGATTGGACCCCCAACTCGTCCAGCGCGCCTTCCACCCGTTCTTCACCACCAAACCCAACGGCCTGGGGCTGGGGCTCGCCATCAGCCGTGCGCTCATCGAGGCTCAGGGCGGCCAGCTGTGGCTGGACACCGCGCGGGACACGCCCGGCGCGACGTTCCATTTCACGTTGCCCTTCGCGCCATGACCGCGCCCACGGTGTTCCTGGTGGACGACGATGCGGCCGTGCGGGACAGTGTTTCGATGCTTCTCGACACGGCGGGGTATCGCGTCGAAACCTTCGAGAGCGGCGAGGCTTTCCTCGGCTCGGGCCGCCTGGACGACCCCGGCTGCGTGATTCTGGATCTGCGCATGGACGGGATGAGCGGCCTGGACGTGCAGGCCGCACTGGGTGCGGAAGGCTCGAAGTTGCCCGTGATCTTTCTGACCGGTCACGGCGATATTCCGACGACCGTGCGGGCCATCCAGGCTGGCGCCCTGGACTTCCTCACCAAACCCGTGCAGGCCGACCGCCTCATCGAGCGGATCGAGAATGCCTTCGAAGACAACCGGGACGCGTTGGCGAGGCGGCACGCCGAGGACGAGGAACGCACCCGCCTGTCGGGGCTGTCGGCGCGCGAACTGGAGGTTCTCAGACTTGCGTTGGCGGGCCAGGCCAACAAGGAGATCGCACGGACTCTGGGTATCAGCCACCGCACGGTGGAATTTCACCGTTCGCGCATTCTTGCCAAGACGGGCGCCACGAATCTCTTGCAGCTCGCTCACCTCACCACCGCGGCAAGCTGACGGGCCCCCAACCCCAGACCCTGGTCCCCAGACCCTGGACCCTAGGGGTGCCGGCGCGGCCTTGTGGCCGCGGCAAGGTGTCTACGGCCGCCAGAGGCGGCCTGATTTCACCTCGGGACCAGGGACCAGGGACCAGGGTCCAGGGTCTAGGGTCCAGGGTCTAGGGTCCAGGGTCTGGGGTCTAGGGTCTAGGGCCCAGGGACCGAAGTAGGGGCCCATGCTTACCGCCCCTTCCGCTTCGCCAGGTACTTCAGTGCGGCCAGTGTGTCCTGCGTCAATCCGGCAGGCAGCGCCGCCTCGCTCAGCACCACCCCGCTCGTGAGCCTGGGCAGCGTCACCTTCCAGCTCGTGTCCGGCACCGGAACGTTGAGGTTCTCCCACGTCCGCTCGCCGCTCAGGAATCTCATCTCCACATCCTCCACTGGCAGGCTCGGCGCCCTCATGGCATTCAATGTCCGCATCGCCTGATCGAGCCAGTTCGTGGCCGGGCTCGCCGGGGCCGCTGGCACCACCGTCTTGATGGCAGTCCGGCTCGCCGTGGCAGCCACCGGAGCGCTCACCCCCACGCTGTCCGTTCCCAGCGTCGCGCTCTGCTGCGTCGCCGGAATCGGGGCGATCTGCTTCTGATCGAGATTGACGTTGCCGCTCAGCAGGTACTGCGATTCACGGCTGACGATGAGGGTATCGGCGGCATCGAGCACACCGTTCCGGTCCACGTCGCCGACGAGCACCGGATCGAGCGTCTTGTATGCACCGAAGCCTCCGTCCAGTCCGCCGACGTAGCGGTTGATCCGCTGGCCGTCCAGGCTGGTATAGCGGGCATCTCCCGTGGTGTCGCCCAGATAGGCGGCGATGTGCACGCCGTCGTCGGCCCTGGCACTCTGTCCATTGACGCGGACGCTGTGCAGGTCCAGCACCTGGGCGGCACGATAGGGCGCCGTGGCAGGTACGGAACCCAGCAGCCGCAGCACTTCATGCGTTCCGGCTGCCAGCGGTCCGGACAGTGTGACGGTGATGCCATAGCTGCCGCCCGCTCCGGTGATGCGGATCTGGCTTCCCGCAGGCAAGTCCGCTCCGCCTTCGATGCCGATGATCTCCAGCAGCGCCGGGTCGAGCTTGAGACCGAAGCTGAGCTCGCTCACCGCCACTTCGCTGGTCAGCGTCAGCGGGATGCCGCGACTGGTCGCGGGTACGTCGGCGACCTGTTTGGGCCCGATGACGAAGTCGGCGATGCTCAGGGTGGGCTTGGCGATGGGGGCGATCGTGAAACTGGCCCGGAAGTCGTCGCCACCGATGGTGTCCTTGTTGCCGTCCAGGCCGATCCCGTCGCTGTCGACGAAGGCATTGGTCCGCGCCGACAGGGTCAATTCGTAGCGGCCCGCCGCCAGCCCCCCGCCGGTGGCGACAAAGCTGAAGCCTTGCCGGTCGGCATCCAGAATGAGGTTGCCCCGCACCGGCTTTCCGTCCGGTCCGACCAGGACCAGATCCGTTCCGCCTTGCGGGTCCAGCGCGCTTTCGTACAGGTTCAGCACGCTGGCGTCGACGCTGCGGCTGAAGCGCACGTTCACCCCGCTTTCGGTGGCGTTCCACTGGGTGACGTACAGCCTCGGGTTGATCACCTGCACGTCCAGCGGCGCCGCACTCCACGCGCCATCCTCGTCGATCGCACCGGCCTGGATGCGGTGGGTCTTGCCAGGCTCGCGGAACACGTGAGTCAAGCTCGGGGTATTGCCCGCCACCGTCTCCAGCGCACTGCCGTCGCCCCAGTCGACCACCCAGGTCTGCAGGGTGTCCTCACCGGGGTCGAACGATCCCAGACTCAGCACGTACGGCTGATTCGACAGCGCCGTCGCCGCGCCGGTGGCCGTCAGCACCGGCGCCACGTTGTGCACCAGCACCGCCGCTTCCGTCCTCACTTCCGAAGTGCCGTCGCTCACCACGATCTCGAACGGGTAGGTCGCCTCTCCGTCCGAAGCCGTCCAGCGGACTTCGCCGCGTGTCGCGCTCAACGCCAGCACCGTCGCGCCGGACGGCGCGCCGGAAAGGCTCAACTGGAGCAGCTCGCCGTCAGGATCGAACATGTCGAACTGCATGATGACCAGTTCGCCCTCGTCCGCCACTGCACGCAACGAGGCCGTTTCCGTCGTGACGATGGGGCGATCTGGCTGGGGTGTCACGACGATGGTCACCGTCGCGGGCGTCGAGGTGTTCGTCCCATCCGTCACCGTGAAGGTGAAGGTGTCGGTGCCGTTGAAGTCCGGCTTCGGCGTGTACGTGAACGTCCCGTCCGGGTTCTGCGTCAGCGTGCCGTTGACCGGCGGCGTGCCGATCACCGGCGTGAGCGGATCGCCGTCCGGATCCGTCGCTCCGGTCACCAGATCGATCCTGGTGAAATGGTCTTCCGGCACCGTGATCTGCTGGTTCGGCACGGTCGGCAGATCCGGCTGCGGCGTCACAAGGATCGTCACCGTCGCCGGCGTCGAAGTGTTCGTTCCGTCCGTCACCACGAAGGTGAAGGTGTCGGTGCCGTTGAAGTCCGGCTTCGGTGTGTACGTGAACGTCCCGTCCGGATTCTGCGTCAGCGTCCCGTTGACCGGTGGCGTGCCAATCATCGGGTGCCCGCGTGAGCGGATCGCCGTCCGGATCCGTCGCTCCGGTCACCAGATCGATCCTGGTGAAATGGTCTTCCGGCACCGTGATCTGCTGGTTCGGCACGGTCGGCAGATCCGGCTGCGGCGTCACGAGGATCGTCACCGTCGCCGGCGTCGAAGTGTTCGTTCCGTCCGTCACCGTGAAGGTGAAGGTGTCGGTGCCGTTGAAGTTCGGCTTCGGTGTGTACGTGAACGTCCCGTCCGGATTCTGCGTCAGCGTCCCGTTGACCGGTGGCGTGCCAATTATCGGAGTGAGCGGATCGCCGTCCGGATCCGTCGCTCCGGTCACCAGATCGATCCTGGTGAAATGGTCTTCCGGCACCGTGATCTGCTGGTTCGGCACCGTGGGAACGTCAGGTTGCGGCGTCACGATGACAGTGACCGTGGCCACGTCCGAGGTGTCGCGGCCATCACTCACGATGTACGTGAACGAGTCCGTGCCGTTGAAGTCCTGATCGGGCGTGTAGGTCACGGAGCCGTCGGCATTCAGGCTCACGATGCCGTGCGACGCGGGCGTCATCCCGGCGATGGTCAGCGGATCCAGATCCGTGTCCGTATCGTTCGCCCTTGGATCGAACGTCAGGGGCGTGTCTTCCGCAGTCGTCACGACGTCACCGACCGCCACGGGGGCAACATTCGTGTCCAGAACGGAGACGGTCACGGTCGCGACGTTGGAACCTGCCTTGCCGTCGCTCACGCGGTAGGTGAAGGAGTCCGTTCCCGTGAATCCCGACGCGGACGTGTATCGATACACGCCCGAGCCAAGATGGCGAAGCACCCCGTGGGTGGACACGGTCGTCAACAGGGTCGACAACGGATCTGCGTCGGGATCGCTGTCGTTCGTGAGGAGGTCGATGTCGATGAACGAACCCCTCACGACGGAGGCGGCGTCGTCGCGCGCGATCGGCGCCCGGTTGGCCTGGTATCCGATGGTGTCGATGTAGCTCGATGTACCTCCGGTGTCGTCGTCGGTGGCGCTGACGAGGATGCGGTACCCCGGCACCACGTCGATGCGGTATTCGTGCTGGGCGGTGAAGGTGCGCGCGATGGCGTCCACGGTGGCCTGGCTGGAGGTTCCATCGCCCCACTCCACGGTCACCACGTGCGTATCCGAGATGCCCACATCGGAAAGGCGCCCGCTGAGCGTCGCCGACGATGTCAGGGCCGTACGGATCTCGTCCACCTGCAACCCGGTGAGACCGGGAGCACGGTTCTCGACGGTCACCTGAGTGGATGCTGTGCCGCTGCCGAGATCGTCGTCGGCGATCGTGGCCGTGATCGCATAGAGGTCCGACGGTGTCGCCGTGGGATCGTCGTCGACATAGCGGTGCTCGGCCGCGAAGGTACGAGTCACGGCATCCACCGACGCGGACACGACCGACCCGTCGCCCCAGTCGATCTGTACCGTGTGCTCGTCCAGGACGCCCGGGTCGTCGATGCGGCCGGAGATCGTCACCGAATCGCCTTCCGCGACCGAGCCGGCGGACGTCGCCAGACCAGTGATCGCGGGGGCCACGTTGTCGACGACCACGGCCGCCGTGGTCGCGGCGGAGCCGCCATCGTCATCGAGCAGGGAGATGGCGATCGGATAGGCGTCGAATGCAGTCCCGCCGGGCCGGTCGTCCTGATAGCGATGCACCACTTCGAACACCGTGGCCCCCGCGCTCAACGCGATCACTTCCGGGGCTCCCTCGCCCCAATCCACGGTCAGCGTGAAGCTGTCGAGCCGGCCCGGATCGGCGATGGTGCCGGACAACCGTGCAACATCGCCTTCGTCCACCCGGCTCTGCATCACGGCCTGAAGCTGCGGTGCCACGTTGTGGACGAGCACCGACTTCGCGCCGTGATACTCACCGTCCTCGTCCACGGCGGTCACGAGAATGTTGCGCAGACCGTCGTCCGCGAACGCGTGCGACACCGACTGTACCGGACCGTCGAACGTCTCGACCACCCCGTCGGTCCAGTCGACGATCCACCGGACGATCGTGTCGGTGCCCGGATCGCTGGCAGAAAGATCGAGCTGGTACTGCGCGCCCTCGTTCACGGAATCCGCACCCGAGATGTTCAGCACGGGCCCCACTTCGTTCACGACGAACGACGTCAGGTATTCGGTCGCTCCGCCGTCCTTGTCCGCGATCCGCCCACGGAAGATATACGTGACGTTGTCGGCGCGAAGCGCAGCGTGAATGACGAACGATGCCTCCGTCTGATCGCGCACATCGGTGGCGTCATCGTAGTCGCCGTCATTGTTGAAGTCGACGCTGTAGCGGAAGCCCGCTGCCACGTCTGCCGACGAGGGATCGGCGGCGCCCGAGAACTGGACACTGGCTGTTCCGCCTTCCGAGATGGGGCCACCTGCAGCGAAGGTGGCTGTCGGCGCGGAGTTGAGCACCGTCAACGTCGTGGCAGGCGCAACGACGACGGCGCCGCTGCTGTAGAGCACCAGGGTGGTGACCGGGAAGACCCCGTTGTCGCGGATGTTGTAGCCGGACAGCGTCGACCATGGCACGGCGACAGTGGCGCTGCCGGACCCGCCGCCTGCCTGCAAGTCGGCCGCGCCATCGCCGTTCAAGTCCCATCCGAACGCATTGACGGCCCCCGGCGCGCTGGCAGTGAGCACGAGCGTCTCGCCTTCACGAATGACGTAGGGCAAGCCCGTGGAGATCAGGGCCGGTTCGCCCGTGACGGTCACCGGCTTGGGTGCGGAGTTCACCGCGTTCGGAACCGTGTCTTCGTCGACGCCCCCGACCACGATGTTGTAGGTGCCCGGCGTGACATACACGTGTTGCGCGGTCACGACATCCGCACCGTAGCTCTGCACCGGCGTCCCGTCCCCCCAGTTGACGCGCCACTCCTGGATGCGGTCGTCGCCCGGATCGGTCGCACTGTACGAAATGGAGAGCGGCGTGCCGGCCGGCACGATGCTCGCACCACCCACTGTCACGACCGGCAGCGTGTTGGTCATCGTGAAGCTGCCGAAGGCTTCCGCGGAGTAGCCATCACCATTGGTGGCGCGTGCGGCGATCTGATAGACGCCGTTGTCGTCGATGCCGAGGTCCGCGAGCTGGGACCACGAAAGCGTCACGTCGGTGCCGTATGCATCGCCGAAGGCGCCGTCGCCGTTCACATCCCACGACAACGGTTCGGCCAGCGAATTGGTCGTCCCGAGCGGATTGACGGAAGCCTGCAGCCGCAGGGAACCGCCTTCCGCGAACGCCGCCGGCGGAGTGATCGTGATCACGGGCGCGGTGATGATCTGGACGCCTTCGAAGGTGTCGTACTGCACCAGCCCGCCGGTCGGGGTGAACGTGGTGCCTGACCGGATGCCGGACCGGATCGTGCCCGCCACCGGACTCGGATTCAGCGGATCGAAGTTGTTCGCCGCCGGATCGGCACTGCCCGGATCGAAGACGAGCTGATCGTAAGGCAGCGGATCCGTGTCGGTACCGTGAAGGATCGTGGTGGCATCCAGCGGCAGGCCGGCCCCAGCGACCCGGACCGTGTCCCGATCCGCTCCCCCGAAGACCTCGATGCGGGCACCCGCGCCGCTGCGATCCAGTTCGATGAGATCCGAACCTGCTTCACCCTGGACGACAAGTTGCGTACTTGCGCGTGTGGAGCGCAGTTGCGCCTCGTCGGTTCCCGCGCCCAGCAGCACGCCGGTGACCGGCGCGAGATCCTGCACGACCACGAGATCGTTCCCGCCGGTCGTCAGGATGTTCATCGTCCCGGCGCCAGGCGCCTGCTCGAGCACGATCGTGTCGTCGCCGTCGGCCGTCTGCACGCCGAGGGTCTCGATCCCGTCGAACGTCGTCACGTTGATCACCGGTTCCGGCACCGGCAGCCCCAGCACGACGTCGTCGAAGGAGGCGATTCCTCCTGGCAAGCCGGTGGCTCCGAGCGTGGACGTGTAGATCTTCGCGCCGGTCGGGCTGGTGGCCAGACCCGTCGGGGCGACGAGACCGGCCGTGCCGCCGACACCGTTGCGGACGACCTGCACGAAGCTCATCAGTCCGATGGACGCATCGCGCTCGAACACGGCGATCGCGTTGCTTTCACGGCCCGTCACGAGAACGTAGCGGGCGTCGGGGGTGATCATCACGTCGGATGCGCCGACGGTGCCGCGCACGCCGTCCTCGCCGTTCACGAGCGTCTGCAACCAGGTGAGTGTGGATCCCAGGCGCGAGAACACCGACACCGAATTGCCTGCCCGGCCGGTCACGTAGACGAAGCGGTCGTCCGCGCTCGTCGCGATGGCGCTGACGCCGTCGAGCCCGACGCCGGCTCCCGTGAACGTCTGCAGCGTGACCAGAGAAGACGCGCTGACGACGCGCAGGGTGTCGGTGCCTTCCGTGGCCACGTAGAGCAGTGAACCATCAGGGCTCGTGGCGAGTGCCGAGGCACCTCCGGGCACCGTGAGTCCGGGCAGTTCGGCGGGCGCACGCGTGTGCGTCGCGGTGAGCGTGTAGGTGCCGCTGTTCGCCTGGAACCCGTCGGCCACGATGTAGACCGCGCCGGCCCGCGTGAAGCCGCTGAAGACGAGGGCGGAATCGTTGCCCGGACCCGAATCGTCGTCGGCCGCCAGGAACGTGCCCTGGTCGTCGAACAACCGCAGATATCCGTCGGCCAGAACCCCGCCGCCGCCCCCCGTGCCGCTCAGCGCGAGGGTAAGCGAGTCGCCGGGCGCCGCCGTGATCATGAAGACGTCACGGTCGGTCGCCGCCACCACGACGCCAGTCGCAGAGGCGGTCGCCGTGTTGCCGGCGCCGACAGGGGCGAAACTGTAGCGCCAGTCGGTCGCAAGGGCCCGGTCGACGGCCGACAGGGTTTCGACGTCGCCCGAGGCCGCTGGAACGGTCTCGATCTCGGCCGTTCTCGACCGCGCCCCGTCTGTCCGCACCAGGCTGGCGCGGAGGGTGTACGTGCCGGTCGGCTGGAAGAACGGGCTCGGTGCGATCCCGTCCGCAACGAGGTAATAGCTGCCCGAGTAGGCGAAGTTCGAGTAGGAGAGCGAGGCATCGCTGGCCGGACCGCTGTCGTTGTCCAGGACGAGGAGAGTGCCGTTGCGGTCGAACAGACGAAGCACGCCGTCCTGAAGACTGCCCCCGCCGCCGCCGGCGCCCCGCAGATCGACCGTGAGCGCATCGCCGGATGCCGCCTCGAACCGGTAGACGTCCCGGTCCGTTGCCGTGGAGATCGTGCCGCCCACGTTGGCAACGAAGACGTTGCTCCCGGGGTTGGCCACGAAGCTGCCCATCAGGTCGTTGGCCCGTGCGAAGTCCGCGCTGTTCGCGGCATTGCTGTCGCCCGCGCCATTCTGGTTGGGCTCCGACTCCTGGGCGCTGGCCGGCACGCCGACCCCGCGCGAGAAGACGGTGATCCCCTCCGGCCCCGCCGCGTAGAGACGCTGTCCGGTGGGATCGAACGTGAGGGCCGTGACACCGCCCCCGCTCTGCGTGGCATCCAGCGTCGTCACGAACGTGAGCGCGCCCGTGGACGCGCTGCGCGAGAAGACCGCGATCTGGCTGTCCACCGGGCTGGCGACGTAGACGTTCCCGCCGTCCGGGCTCACCGCAACGTCGCGCGCCCCGTCGAGCCCGCGAACGCCGTCGAACCCTTCCTTCAGAAGCTGCCGCTGCTCCAGCGTGGCCGCGTCGATGACGACCGGCGCATCGTCCGTGGCATCGACCGCGTAGATCTGCGCGCCATCGGGGCTGGTGGCCAGTGCGGCGAATCCATCCAGCGACGCGTTGGCCGCGGCCGGCGAGACGAACTTTCCGTACACGACGGAATTCTTGGCTAGCGCTGCATTCGACAACGTGACGGCCGCCTCGCCCATCTGGGCCGATGCGTTGACGGTGATGCCCGTGGTATCGGGAATCAGCGTGGCCCAGACCTTCCCCGCGCCGAGCGCGCTCAGCGTCTGGAAGGCGCCCAGGCCGTCGATCGCCAGGCCGGTCGTGAACGTCGAAGTGCCGGGGAGCGACACCCCCAGGGTGGGGGTGCCGAGGGATTCCGTGTCCAGAAGGTTGACGAACAGCAGCATGTCGTAGCCGCGGGTCACGCCCGCCGCCGTGTCGAAGGTGGCGTAGTTGTCGGCATAGCCCGTGGGGCCCACATCCAGACGCACGATCGCGAAGGCGGCGTCGCCCTGCGTGGCGGCCAGCGCGTCGATGCCGGCCGTCGTGGGGACGAAATCGACCCGCGCGCGCCCGACGCCGTTCAACAGGCCGAACAGTTCCGCACCGCCGGACATGCCCGCGATGTAGGGGGTGTCGTCGAGCGCCGTGTTCGATGCGAGGTCCGCCACGTAGCGGTTGTCCGCGCGCGGCCCGTCGGTCTGAGTGACGGGCAGCTGCGCGCCCACCACCGTGCCGGGCTGGCCGCCGACCGTCGTGGAGGTGCGACCGGTGTTGCCGCCGATGATCTCCCGCCCGTCGCCGCCGTCCTGCGCGACGGACAGCAGACGGCGCGAGTCAGTGCCCGTGCTGTATTCGAGCGCGATGCCGGCATTGCCGGTGGAGCCGAAGTACTCGACACGGATGGAGTGCGTGCCCGCCGTGAGTTCACGATCGCCTGTCCGCGTGGCATAGCCGTGCAGAGGACTGGGATCGTTGATCACGAGCTGGTCGTCGATGTACAGGCGGCCTCCGTCGTCGCTCGACAGGTAGAACGTGACCTTCTGGGTCGTCCCGCCGGATTCGGGGCGCACCTCGATGTTGCCGGTCCACTGCACCGCGAAGTTGTCGGCGTTGGCCGTGCCGCCCTGGAAGTTGAGCGGCCCCCAGCCCTGGCTGATGACGCGGTCGGTACGGGTGGCATTGGGCGTTCCGCCGTAGCTGGGGAACGTCGAGAGCGTCGACCCGAAGTTGAAGATCTTCGTGGTGAGGCCGCTTCCGGCGATGCGGACATCGGGATTTCCACCCGCGAGTCCGCCGTCGACGTTCACCGTCGCGCTGCCCAGTTCCACGACCGAACCCACGATCTTGATCGTGCCCCCTGCGCCACCAGCCCCCAGACCGCCGGGCGCACCAGCACCACCGAAGCCGCCTTCGCCACCCGAACCGCCGTCCCCGCCGTCCCCGCCGTCCCCGCCGTCGATGAGCCCGCCGTCTTCGCCATTGTCGCCTCCGCCGCCGCTGCCCTGGCCGGAATTGCGATTGTCGTTGCGGTCGGTCGTCGGATCGGTCGCTCCCGCGGCGCCGCCGATCGTGCCGTTGCCGCCCCTGGCCTCGAACGATGGCTGCTCGGCACTGGTGGCGGCGGTCGTACGGATGCGGCCCAAGGCAATCACCTCGAACGCGCCGCCTCCCGCGCCACCTGCGCCCCCTGCGCCACCGACCCCGCCGTCGCCCCCGTCACCGCCGCGGCCTCCGGCTCCGCCGTTTCCGCCATCGCCGCCTTCAAGACCCACCGGGTAGCCCAAGACAGAGAACACGGCGTTGCCTCCTCCGCCTCCCCCGCCGCCGGCTCCTGCGCCGCCCCCACCGCCACCGCCCGAACCGCCGCCGCCCGAACCGCCACCACCACCGCCCGAACCGCCGGAGATCGTGGTGCCCGACCCGGTGTTCGCGCCCGAGTATCCGGCCGTTCCGGCAGTGCCGTAGGTGCCGGCCGTGCCGTTGCTGCCCGGATCCCCGTCGTCGCCATTGCCGCCGTCGTCGCCGCTCCTGAAATCGCCAGGGCCGGCCGAGGAATCGTCGCCCTTGCTGCCACCGTCTCCCCCCAGGCCCCTCGTACCCCCGTGACGCTGCCGCCGCCGGCTCCACCTGACCCGCCACTGCCTGCACCCGAGGCGTTGTTGACACCGAGTCCGCCGCCTGTTCCCGCCCCGCCCGCCCCCCCGGCGACACCCGGGGAACCGCTCGTACCGTCACCCCCGTCCTCGCCCGCCACGCCATCGCGCAGCGTGTACGAGTCAGTCCCGGCGCCGCCGCTTCCGCCGTTCGAGAGCGTGCCCGACGTGCTGCCGCCGCCCCCTCCCGCTCCGCCGCCGCCCGCGCTGCTCTGCGAACCGGAAACAGTGGCGCCTCCGCCCGCGGTGCCGCCCCCCGGGCCGGCGGTGGTAGCCACGGCGGAGAAGTCGAAATCGACGTTCGCGCCGATCACCAGATCGTTGCCGACGACGAGGCTGACGCCGCGGCTGCCGATGCCTTTGACGGTCGTCGCTGTGGCGGTCGTGCCCGACGGCAGCACCAGGTCGCCGGCGAGCCGGAACTGGGTGATGCGATCGGCCGCCTGGGACGTGCCGTCGGCGCGGACCGTGCCGTCCGTGCCCACGGTGGAGATCGTCAGCGGAACGCCGAAGAAGGACGAACCGGAGGCATAGGTGGTCTCGCCTGCATTGAAGGCGCCATTGCGGTTGGCGTCGACGACGATCCGCAGGTTGTCCGTGTCGAACAGCAGCGCGATCGGACCGGCCATGGACGTCGTTGCCGGCACGGCGCCGGGTGTGACGACCGCGGACGCCGATCCGTCGAAGGGTGTGGCCACGACGTCGTCGATCAGCAGGTCTCCGCTCCCGGTCACTGTCCACTCCAGCTTCGCCAGTGCACCGAACAGCGGATTGGTGAAATCGGCGCGCCGGAACACCGGCAGGCCCGACGCGGCCTCGGCACCGACGACCGGAACGTCGACCTGAACGGTGGCGCCATTGAAGGTCGTTCCGGTGAACCTCACCGACGTGCCCGCTGCCGCGGTCGACCCCAGGCGCATCGACGAGAGCGAGAAGAGCGCTCCCGCGACCGTCAGACGGCCGGACTGGCCCGCCGTGAACCGGGCGGCCGCGCTCACCGCATCGCTGCGTGCGAGCGAACCGGAAGGCAGCGGCGCGAGGGTGAACCCATCCTCGGAGTAGCTCGCGCTGCCCGTGGCGAGCGCATCGAAGCTCAGCGCCCTGTCGTAGTCGCGGAACTGCGCGTTGTCGGCGTACTCCAGCACCACGGCACCCGCGGACAATTCGACCCGGTGGTCGGTCACCCGGCCCTCGATGTCCGCGGGCAGCGTGCTCACCACGTTCAACGTGTCCGACTGCGTGCCGCCCAGCACGCGGATTTCCTTGGCGCCTTCGGCGAAGATCACAGGAACGCGGCCCGCGCCCACATCGGCGTCGATCTGCACCCCGTCTTCGACGGTCCAGGTCACCGCCTGTACCGCGTTGCCGCTGTTGTCGACCACCAGACGGTCCGCGTCCAGCCGCAGATTCGTGAACGCATTCGCGACCGGTACGCCGGGGAATCACGACCTTCACCGTGTCGAACGCGTCCCCTCCCGTGAGTGTCGTGAGACCCCCACCGATCGACGTCACGGTCATCGTGTCGTCGCCGGATGCGCCTTCGACCATCACGTCGGTCGCCGACAGCGCGTGTGCGATCGCCACGGTGTCGTTGCCGCTTCCGAGGCGCACGCGGAGATCCTCGATCGTGTCGAAGGCGATCGCAGCAGTGGTGAACCCGTTGAGGCTTCCGGCCGTGCCGGAACCGGACACCGTTCCGTCGACGGCTGCCGTGAGGCCGGTCAGATCCAGTTCGAGAGAATCCCGGTCCGAGCTTCCGCCTTCGCCGGAGACGGACAGTGCGGCTGCCGCGGCCCGCACCACGACCGAGTCGGCGCCATCGCCCAGGTGCAGCGAGGTCGCATGCGACAGGTTGTCCACGGACACGCTGTCGCTGCCCGACCCCGCCGTGACGTCCACCGGCGCGACCGTATCGACGATCGAGAGCGCGTTGTCCGCATCCCCCAGGCGCACCGAGACAAGAGTGACGCCGTCGAAATCGACCCGTCCGGCAGCGCCTGCCTCGGTGATCCGTCCGAGCGTCGACGACGTGCGTGTCAGCGTGACGTCGGCCTTCGCGGCACTGGCCACGTTGAGGGTGGCGCCGTCCGAACCGCCGTGCACGGTCAATGCGGCGGCGATGGAAGCAAGCCCGCCGCCGGCAGCGAGACTGCCCAGCGAAATCACGTCGACTCCGGCGCCCGCGTTCAGGGTCGTGGACGTGTCGATGCCCAGCACGGTCAGCGTGTCGATGCCCGAACCGAGCGTCACGCCGATCTGTTCCACCGCTCCCCACCGCAGACCGAGGTCGGGATCGATCGTCGTCTGGCTGGCGGAGCCCATGCCGAAGCCCAGGAGCCGGCCGGTCTCCAGCCGCCCGGCATTGGCCGTCGCTGGCAAGGTGCCGGCATCGGAGATCGACAGGGTGTCGCTGTCTCCCTGGCCATCGACGGTGAGCACGCCAAAGATCGCGTTCAGTCCGGCCGTCGCATCGCCCACGTTGACGGTATCCGCGCCCGAACCGAGCAGGATCGTCGTCGCGGAGCCCGAGGCGGTTCCCGTCACCGTCACGATGTCCGCGCCGCTTCCCAGCGATAGCCGGAGATCATCGATGCCGGCGTAACCGACTGAAGCCGTCATGCCGAATCCGGTCACGGCGGTCGCCGACACCGTTCCGGTGTTGTCGCGCGTGTCGCCGGTGTCGTCGAGATCTAGCGTGTCGATCCCGCTGCCACCCTCGACGGTGATCGCGCCGGCCACGTAGTCGAGCACGCCGCCTGTATTCGACGCGGTCTGCGCCAGGCTGCCGATCCGGATGCGGTCGTTGTTCGCACGGGTGTCGATGCTCGTCGCCGAGTAGGTGCCCGTCAGACTCACCACATCCGGGTCCGTCCCCGTGGTGATCACCACGGCGCTTCCCGCAACGCTGCCGCGCAGTTCCACGGCCGCGCCGCGGCCGGAGTCGCGGTCGATTCCGTTGCCTGCCACGCCATCGTAGGCGTCCTCGTCGTCCGCCCGCAGCGTGACGACGTTGCGCGCGACGATGCCGCTGCCCACGGCGGCCAGGATGTCGTCAGCGGAGAGCAGCGTGACCGCCCCCGCGAGCGACCGCACGATGGACGAGACGCCGAGCACGATGTCTTCGCCTCCGGCGTCCGTATCGACGGTTCGCAGGTCGATGTTGCCGCTGGTGGATTCCACCAGACCCACACCGAGCGCTCCCGCGACATCGGCGATGGTGATGCTGCCCGCTGCAGCGGCATCGAGACTGTTGCCCGCCGCGTCGATCTCCAGGGCGTTCGCCGACGTTCCGAGGCTGCCGGTGGCCGCCACCAGGGCGATGTCGTGCGCCTGGATATCGGGGAACGCCGTGTCGTTCGCATCCAGGATCGACCGGGCCGAGCGCAGGCTGACGACTCCGGTCGCGAGGTCCGCGGAGGCCTCGACCACGTACATGTCGCCCGCGGTCTGCTCGACGTACACGGCGCTGCTGCCCCGCGCGGTGAGTCGCGATGCGGAAATCCTGATCGCCGCCGAGGACGATCCGACCGCGCCCGCGGGCGCCAGGAGCTCGAGCAGATCCGTGTCGATGCGTGCCGCCGTGTCGACCGCGAGGATGCTGCCGCCCGCGGTGAAGATGCGGGTCGTTCCGTAGGGATTGTTGATCGTCCCGGACAGCAGCACGTCGGGGGCAGAGGTGTTCAGGATCTCGACGAGCGTCGCCCCGTTGGAGGTCTGCTGCGTCGGGGCGAACAGCGAGACGTCCTCGGCCGAGATGGTGATCGCGGCATCGAACTGTCCCGTGTGGTTGATGACGTCGATGTCGCCGATGCGCAAGTCCATGCCTGACGCGTTGATGAGCGTCACGGACTCGAAGGCCATGAGGAAATCCCAGACGGGATTGCCCTTGATCTGCGACACGGTGGTCGCGGAGCTGTCGCTGTCCAGCGTGGAAGTCGTCACGCGGATCACGATGGTTCCGTTCAGCGAGCCGTCGTTGAGGATGTCCGCCACCTGGATCCTGTTGCCGACCACCTGGTACTCCACGTCGACGCGGCGGACCTCGTTGCCGTTCTCGTCGATCTCCAGCAGAGGGCTGTCCGCGCCCAGCATGACGACCGTGGAATTGAAGTCGATGCTGCGGTCGTAGGTGACGTCGGGAGTTTCCGTCTCCGTGCCGGTGTCGAAGGCAGCGCCGTTCAACGTGGCATCGGCACTGTAGATGGGCGTGGTGTCGGCGTCCGCCTCGACCAGGAGACTGCGGGTGGTGATGATCGATCCGCGCTCCGTGAGGATGGACTCGGTAATGTCGAGGGTGTTGGACGCCGTCGAGTCGCTGTCGCCGCCCAACGCCTTGGCCGTCGCGATCGAGTTGGAGTCCGCATCGATCCGGTCGTGGTAGGTGCCGATCGTCACCTGGCGCTCGGCGGTGAGTGCCGCGCCGCTGCCGACGGTGACCTCTGCCTCGCTCGTGGTCGAGAGAGTGGCGGTCGCGTCGGTATCCGCGCCAATGGCCCCCGATTCCGCCTCGGCGACGATGTCGATGTCGATATCCTCGACGACCGACTTCAAGGTGATCCTCGCGCCTTCGAATGCGGCCGCGCCGACGTCCACCGTGGTGGCGGTCGTGACCGTCACCGTGGTGTGCGTGTCGGCGTTGGACCCCACACCACCCGAATCCACGGACGCGTCGATGTCAACGTCCACGTCGTGCAGCGCCCGCACCACCACATCGCCCACTGCCGAGACCGACGTCGTGTCGCCGATCGACACGCTGCTCGTGTCCTCCAGCGTCGAGTCGCCGTCGGCCGCCGCGATGTCGATCAACGATCCGCTGCCCCCGTCCGCCGTGCCGCTCGTGCTCACGGTGGAATCGGCTTCGATCGTCACGTTTCCATGAGAGGCAATGGTGATGCCGCTACCCACCGTGACGGCATTCGTGCTGTCCAATTCCGCCGTGATCTGGATGCCGCCATAGGCGATGGCGCCGCCGGAGACGCTGTCCGCGTCGGCATCGGCAAGACGGTCCGCGGCCGCGCTCACGAGCACGTCGCCCGACGTTTCGATGTGCACGTTGTCGGCGATGTCGACGGAAGACGTGCCCTCCACGGTGGACGTGGACTCGCCCGTGGCGCCCGCCCCCAGGCCGATGCCCAGGGTGTACAGGTCGGTGAACGCGGATTCGTCCACGTCCGTGCGCAGCGAGAAGCTGCCCGCCGAGATTCGCACCCCTCGTCGACGCGGGCCTCCGTCGCCGTGTCGACGATGGCCGTCGACTCGAAGATGGAGATGGCAATGCCGCCACCGGACCCGCCTTCCGAATTGCTCTGCGCCGTCGTGTCCTGCGACTGGGCCAGGACGCTCACGGCCCCGCTCGCCTCGATGACGGCATCCGACCCGACATAGGCCTCGATCGTCCCGCTCGAAAGCGCGTCGGTCGTTCCGCCCGCTCCGGCCAGCACGCCTCCCGAGCCGACCACCATCTCCGCCTCGGTATCCCGGTCCGCTGCCGTCGCCGTCATCGACAGGCTGCCCACGGACAGCCCGGCGTCGTCACCGACGTAGGCTCGAGTCTCCACCTCGTTCGTCGCTGCAGCGTACATGACGCTCACCGACACGGCGCCGCCGGCCCCGCCCTCGGTGTTGGCATACGCCGTGTCGTCCGACGTGGCAGTCACGTTGACCGCTCCGCTCACGTCGATGGCGGCGCTGAGGTCGGGGGTCGCACCCGGGTCCAGGAAGGCCTCCACTTCGCCCTGCACCAGCAGTTCGACGTCCGCGCCCGCTCCGGACAGGACACCGATGCCCACGACCAGCACGTCCACCGTGACGTCGGTGGTCGATGAAGCGGTGACGTCGAGGGAAGAAGCCTCGATGCGCGCGCCCTGGCCGACATAGGCGCGGGTCGAACCGTTGCCCAGGTCGTCTCCGAGGTAACCCTCGGCAGTGAAGGCGCCGATCGCCACGCCGCCTCCCGCTCCGCCTTCCGGGGTGACGTCGATCGTGTGCGAAGACGTTGCCGAGACGTCGATCGCCCCCGACGTGATCGTCGTCTCCGCCTGGACAGGAATATCCGTCTGCGCGCCGATCCACGCTTCGGTGTTGTGCGTGATCGTCGCGGCGGCGTCGCCCCCTGCGCCGCCACCGAAAGCGATCGCCACGCTCAGCTCGTCGGCCGTGGCGGTGTTGTCCGAAGTCGCGAGCACCGACAACGACGACGAATCGAGCGTCGTGCCGTCCCCCACCCAGGCCTTCGTGCCGCCGCTGATCTCGGCCGCCACATACATCACGGAGACGGCAATGCCGCCCCCGGATCCGCCCTCGCCCACCGAGTCGGCATTGGCGGAAGAGCGGGCCTCGACGAGCGCGCCACCGGAAAGCGTGATCTCGGCGTCACCGTCGATGTAGGCCTCGACGTCACCCGAGATGGTGGAACTCGTGTCCGCGCCGTTGGCGCCCACGACGGTGACGTTGCCGACGACGACGTCCGACGTCGCCGTGCGCGAGCTCTCCGTCGGGTCGCTCGCGTCGAGGCCGTACGTGACCACCGAGAGGCCGGTCGCGTCGATCCGGGCACCGCCCTGGACGTAGGCACGGGTGTCCTGCGACACCGTGGCTTCGGCCACCAGTGCGTCGAAGGACAGCGCGCCCGCCCCTCCGCCTTCGCCTTCGGCCGTGGCGTCCGCCGTGGAGACGGACGAGACGCGCACGCTGCCTGCCGATGTGATGTCCGCGTTGTCGCCGAGCCAGGCTTCGACCGAACCGGCTATCGTCGACAGCGCCTCCGCACCCGCGCCTGCGATGCCGATGCCGATGGAGATGGCGATGGGAGTCGTCGTTGCCTCGATGCTGTCGTCGGACTTCGTCACGACGTCGACGCCCGCGCCGGCATCGATCGTCGCATCGTCGATGTACGCATCGACGTCGGACTCGATGGTGTTCTCGCTCATCGACACGCCGATGGCGGCGGACAGCACGCCAAGAGACGCAGCGATGGCGGGCACATCCGCCGACATGGTGGCGGTCTCGGACGCCGCCACCCGAACTCCACCGGTGGTGGTGATGTCGGCGAACCCGTCGATGAAGGCCGTGACCGTGTTGTCGATCGTGTTGTCCGACTCGGCGCCGGCGCCGGAAAGCGCGACGCTGAAGCCTTGCTGGGGATTGGTGATCGCCGCCGCCACCGCCACGCCCACGGCCAGCGCATCGATCATCGGTTCGCTGCTGTCCTCGGGTTCCGTGGCAACGTCGATGTCCACCGACCCGGCATCGATCGTGGTGCCGGAGATATAGCCCCGCACGGTGTTGGTGATGTCGTTGTAGGCGAGACCGATGCCGATGGCCGCGGCGAACGAGCCGCCCTCCAGGGAGAACGACACGGCGAGGCTGCCTGCCCCGGCGTCGGCGGTGATGCGGTTCTCGTCCACCACCGTGATGCCCAGGAGCGCGCCCGTTCCGGTCGTCACCATGTCCGTGCTCGCGCCGCTCAGGTACGCCTCGGTCGTGTTGTCGATGGTGTTGTAGGAACTCGCGCCCGCCGCAGCGCCTGCAATGGCCACCGCGCCGCTCTGGCCGCTGGCGGACACGCTGACCGCGGCACCGACGGACAGCGAATCGATGATGGCCGTGGAGCGGGCGTCGAGGGTCACCGCACCGTCGGAAGCGACGTCGGAATCCTCGACGTATGCGCGTGTGGTGTCGCCGATGTCGTTCACGCTGATGGCGGCACCAATGGAGACGGAGGCACCGGCCGATCCACCGTACTGCACGGACAGGCTGCCCGCCACGGCGTCGGCCGTGATGGTGGACGCGTTCGTCGCCGTGAGACTGACGGAACCGGCGTTGTCCGTGGATACGGAACTGCCGTTGCGGATGTACGCGAGCGTGGAGTTGGCGAGGTCGTTGCCGGACCCCGTCCCTGCGCCGGCGATGGCAACACCCACGCCGGACTGGCCGCCCGACAACGTGCCGGTTCCCGCGCCGGCCAGCGTGAGGGCGTCGATCGTGGCCGTGGTCTCGGCCGTGGCCTGGAACGCGCCGTCCGCATCGACCGTCGATGCGTCCACGCCGGCCTCGACCGTGTTGGTGATCTCGTTCACCGCGGCTGTCGCCCCAACGGAGACGTTGACCGCGCTGCCCTGCGAATAGCTCAACGCCAGGGCGATGGCACCGGCATCGGCCGTGATCTCGGAATCGTCGTGCGCGAGCAGCGTGACGCCGCCGCCGTTGTTCGTGGTCACCTGTGAACCGTTCTCGATCGTCGCCGAGACGGTGTTGGTGATGGTGTTGCCCGACCCTGCGCCGGCACCAGAGATGTTGATCGGCAGGCCACCCTGCTGCGACGAATAGCTGCCGCTCAGCGAACCGGCGATGGTCAGCGCATCGATCTCGATGTCCGACTGCGCCTCCAGACTCACGGCGGCGCCTGCCACGATCGTGCTGTCGTCCACCAGGGATTCGACCGTGTTCTCGACGTCGTTCACCGCGACCGAGATGCCGAAGGTCACGTTGACGTTGGTGGAGCCCTGGCTCTGCAGGGTCAACGCGATGGCCACCCCGCCTGCGTCGGCCTTGATCAGGCTCTTGTCGTCTTCCGAGATCGCATCGGTGGCCGACACGCTGACACCGCCGCCCGCGGTGACGGACGCGCCGTTGCGCACCCGGGACCGCCCGGTGTTCTTCACCGTGTTGCCCGATCCGGCGCCCGCCCCCGATCCGCCGAAACCGGTGCCGCTGGTCTGCACGCCCACCAGGGTTCCGGCGATGGTCAGCGCCTCGATGGAAGCGAGGGACTTCATATCGACCGAAACTGCGCCGTCGGCATTCACCGTCGACCCGTCGATGGTGGCCTCCGTCGTGTTGGTGACGATGTTCACGCCCACCGAAATGCCCACCGACAGCGTCTGGCTGGAGCCCTGGCTTGCCGAGGAAAGCGAGAGGGCGAACCCGCCGGCGTCGGAATCGACCACCGAGCGGTCGGTCGCGGAAACCGAGACGTCACCGCCACTGCCGGTGGTCGTGGTCACGCTGCCGCCTTCGACGTAGGCCGCGACGGTGTTCGTCACTTCGTTGCCCGCACCAGCGCCCGCGCCGTCCCAGACGAGCCCCGAGCCGGAACTGCTGCGTCCCGTGGAGACCGACAGCGCGCCACCGTAGGAATAGCCTTCGATGTCGATGGTCGACAGGGCATCGATGCTGACATCGCCGCCCGCAGTGAGCGTGGATCCCTTCGAGTAGGCATTGACCGTGGATGTCACCCGGTTCACGCCCACGGACAGTCCGATGGCGCCGCTGGACCCGGGAGACTGGGACCCGAGAGGGAGCGTGAAGGCCGCCGCGCCGGCGATGGCGGTGACGGTCGTGCTGTTGGTCGACTGGACGCGCAGCGCCCCGCTTGCCGTAATGGATGCACTGTCGATGAAGGCGTCGGTGGTGTCCTCCAACTCGTTCCACGACACCGAACCGGCCACGTTCACGCCCGTCGAGCGGGCGGAGCCGGAACCTCCTGCCGTGACGGTGAGGTACGTGCCGGTCCGCGCCGCGTCCACGCTCACATCGCCGACCTGCGAAACGGTCGCGTCCGTGATGGAGGCCTCGGTCGTGCCGGTGATCACATTGACGCCCAGCGAACCGGCGATGCCGACGGACTTCGACTGCACGGTCGACGATCCGAGGAGAACGTGGCGGCGCCGGCCAGCGCCACGAAGTCCGTCGTGTTCGCGGCGACGACGTCGAGGTCGCGCGCGCTGCCGGTCTTCACCGTTCCGGGTGCGTTGACTACGGCACGCGCGGTGTCGTCGATGATGTTGACCGACACGTCGCCGGCAATGGCGTACCCCGTCTGGCTCTGAGTACTGCTGCCGGTGCTCCCCGTACCGCCTGTTCCACCGGTGCTCCCCGTGCCGCCCGTCCCACCGGTGCTCCCCGTGCCGCCCGTCCCACCGGAGCCACCGCTCCCGCCGCTTCCGCTCCCGCCGGAAACGTTGACCGGCTGCTGTCCGCCCGAGCCTGACGGCCCGAGACTCTGGTTGGTCGACCCGGTGGGAGATCCCTGGTTCGTGTTGGCGTCGGTCGCCGTCTTGAGCGAGGCCGCCACCGAATAGCTCTCCACCTGGCCCGTCGCCTCGGCTTCGATCTGCACATCGCCCGTCACGTCCACCGTGGTCGCCAGCGCCGTCGCCGTCGCATCGCTCTCGCCCAGCACGGCCTCGACCGTGCGGTCCACGTCCTCGACGCCGATGGAGAATCCCACGCCGACGTTCTTGCTCCAGACCGCCCCGCCGGTCACGTTGAGGTGGCTGGTGTCGTCGGTGGACAGGATCGCGAGTCCGCCGCCGGTGACGGTCGCACCATCGTGCACCTGAGCGCGCGTGACGCTCGTCTGGTCCACCATGCCGAAGGCGCCTTCCACGCCGGTCTTCTCGGCCTTGCCGCCGGCCACGCTCAGCATGAACGTCCAGTGATCGGACTTCGAGCGGACGGTCGTGCCCTGCCGCGCATACACCACGGCGCCTTCCTTGATCTCCGCGATCGTGCTGGTGCCGTAGTTGAGATAGGTGAGCGATCCGCCGAGCGCGGCCTTGCCGGAGTTGCCGAGCGGGTTGATCGAATCGATCAACGCCTGTGAGGTCTTGCCGTCGGAACCGATGGCGTTGGCGGGGTTGGGGAAGGAGAAGATGCCGACGACGTTCAGCGTCTTGATCTTCGAATCTGCCGTCACGCTGACGGTCTGCCCGTCGGCCCGGTATGCGGCGTCCTGATTGATCTGGGCCCCGGCGCCGATGTACGCATGGCTGGCATTGTCGTATTCGAGCCAGTTGAAGCTGCCCGCCAGAGACAGCTTGCTCTCGGGCGCCGTGGTGCCGCTGCCGCCGGACGTCGCCGTGCCGGATTCCGTGAATACGGCCCCGGAGCGGACATACGACGTGAACAGCGAGAACATCAGCGATTCAAAGTTGATGGTCGACTTGAGGACGCTGAAGATGGCGCCTGCACCGGTGTCCGCGTCGGGCGCGAAGACGCCCCAGGCGTTGTCCGGCAGCGGATTGGGGATCACCGTGCTCGAGTGGACCGTCAGCGCGCCGCGGGAATTCACGCGCGCGTCATCGGCGATATACGCGGTAGCGTGGTCGTCGGTCTCGGCGACAGCGACCGACACGCTGATGCCGGTCTGCGCATCCTCCGCCGTGCTCGTGGCGGAGATCCGGAGGTCGTCGTACACGGAAGCGTCGACGGTCACGTCACCTCCCGCCTTCACGTCCGCATTCGACCCGATGTACGCGGTGGAGTCGTTGTCCGACAAGGTGACGGCGATGCCCGCCGAGAATTCGAACTTCTCCGCGCCGCTCTGCGCGGGCGCGGATTTCGAACTGATCTTGTTCTTGATCGCGCCGAACCCGGCGCCGAGGATGCCGCCGGTGGCGCTGCTCGGCTCGGCTGCGGCGGTGTTCTCGTTCTCGACTTCCGTGGAGGCGACCACCGACACGTCGCCCGGCACGGTGACCGCGGCGTCGACGAACGCCGTGGTGTCGGAGTCGATCACCGCGATCGTCACGGCCATGCCGCTCGACTGCGCATCGACCAGTTCCAACGGCACGACGGTCGCGTTCACGTCGTTCTGCGTATCGGCGAGCACGTCGAGCGAGTGCACCGACAGCAGCGCGCCCGAGTCGACATGGGCGTCCACGATGCTGCGTGCGGCGGCATAGCCGCCGCTCAGCGTCGGGATGCTGCGGGCGGACGTCACGTTGACGGCCATGTCGGAGATGTTTTCGGCCAGCGACTGCACGCGCAGCGCGCCGCCGGACGTGATGTCCGCGCCTCCCGCCACGTACGCCGTGGCATCGACGGTTGCAAACGTGAGGCCCAGACCGAACAGCACACCGCCCGTGAGGAGGTCCGCCTTGGCGCCGGCCCACGCCTCGACGTTCACGTCGCCTTCCGCGCGAATGATCGTCGGCTGCCAGAGGTCGATCCGGACCGAGATGGTTCCGTTGGTGCTGAGCGCCTCGCCGTCGGCGTCTTCGCCGGGTTCCGAGAAGGTGACCGTGTCTCCGGCCTGATAGCCCGTTCCAGGATTGACCACGGTGATCGTGACGAGCCCGTCACCGTCGACCTCGATGTCGGCGAGCATGCCGGTGCCGCTGCCCGAAGTGGACGTCGCGGCGACGCGCGCGTGCGAAAGATCGCCTGTCCAGGTGCCGGCCTGCGTCAGTCCGCTCGTGACGACCGCGGCCGCGACGCCCGCCTGCGCCGTGGAGGTGGCCTTCACCATGCCGAAGAATGCGTTCAGGTCGTCCAGCCCGCCCAGGCCGAGATCGTCCACGGTCTGGCCGACGACCTCGTCCTCGCCCGGCTCGTTGATGGAGTTGGCCACCGCGCGGATCGTGATGTTCTCGCCGCGGAGCGTTGCCCCATCCACCGTGACGAGCGGCTCGGTGTCGATCGCGTCGTAGAACTGGAAGGCAGAGGCGGAGGTGAACTGATGCCGTCCTTCCACGAGGATGTTGCCCGCCCAGGCCGTGACGGTCACCTCCGCCGTGTTGTCCTGGCCGAAGGGGTCGAACGTCTCCAGCGGATCGTTGAAGGTGACGGTGTCGTTCACCGCATAGCGGGCGCCCGGGCTGTCCATCGAGACGGTCAGCGTGCCGCTCGCGTCGACATCGATGTCGACGGTCATGCCTTCGCCGTCGCCCGAGGTTTCCGCCGGACGCACACCCTTGTGCGAGGCGACCAGCGTGAAGGTGACCGACCCGTTCGTGGAGAGGTCGTCGCCTCCGTCGGGATTCCGATCCGGCTCGTCGAAGGTGACCGTGTCACCCACCACGTAGTCCTCGCCGATGTCCACCAGCGTGGCCGACACGTTCCCGGAGGCATCCACCGAGATGTCCACGACCATGCCGTCGCCCGATCCGGAAGTGGACGTCGCGCCGACGAGGCGGTGGGTGAGTCCACGGGTCCACGTGCCCGAAACGGTTTGCGTGCCGAGCTTGTTTGCCGTCCAGTCGCCCGCGACCGTTCCGAGCGAGATCGCGGCGGAGGCCTGTCCCGCCCGGGTGTCCTGCGAGAGCAGCCTGGCATCCGCGGCAACGACGACGTTCTGACCCAGCAACGCGATGTTGCCCGAGCCGCCGGTGGACGCCGCCGTTTCCTGGTCTGCACCCGCCGCCGTCGTGCGCACGGAGAGGCTGCCCGTGTAGGCGACGGTGACCGTCTCCGCGGACAGGGACACGTCCTTCCCCGGAAGTACGACGTCCCCCGACACCGTGATCAGATCGGTGTCGCCGTCGCCGCCATCCACCGTGAGCGATGCCGTGATGCCCGCGCCCAGATCGCCGATATCCAGCGAATCGTCGCCGCCCAGCAGATTGATGGTGATCGACGTCGACGCGCGGGCGAACGACACGCTCTCGATGGTGCCGTCGGTGCTGCGCACGCGCAGGTTCGCGCTGTTGGTGGGGTCGGCCTCGAGCACGAGCGTGTTGTCGTCGCTCGTGGCATCGACGACGATCTCACCTGCGGTGCTGGTGAGCGTGATCGGTTCCAGGCCGGCATAACGGAAGGTGTCGCCGTCGAGTTCCACCACCCCCGAATCCGGACCGTCGGCGAGGAACCGCGCCAGCGAGATGGGACCCGCATCGATCTCGAGGGAGTCGAATCCGCCGGATCCGCCATCCGCCGTGCCGCTCAACCCGCCGCCGGCGAAGAGCACGAACGTATCCCGGTTGTCCGCAGCGCCCAGCAGGTTCTCGATGCGGCTGAAGGTCACGCCTCCCACCGCACCCGCACCGTCCCCCGTGAGGGACCAGCGCACGTCCTGCCGCGGTCCGACCAGGGAATCCTGGCCCGCGCCACCATCCACGGTCGTGGTGACAGCCGCGCCGGAAGCGTCGATCCGGTCGTCGCCGGCGCCACCGTCGATGCGCAGCGACGTCACGCCATCGGCGGCGTCGCCGAAGTCCCAGAACGATCCGTCGATGTCGACGCGCAGGAGGGCGCCGCCGTTCTGCGCATCGCCGGTCCGCGTGACCACGACTTCGTGGCCGGCATCCCCCAGCTGGATCGCGAGCAATCCTGCCGAATCCACGAGTCCGGGGGCGTCCGCGGACAGCAGGATGCGCGGCTCGAGCCGTTCGAACAGGGCCTTGCGGGCGAAAGGAGGACGGGCGGCGGACGAAAAATGGACGGACTGCGGGCGTGGACGCTTCATGGGATCCCCTCGACTGCGTTGTTCTGCTTCTTGTGTCGTGACCTCAGGGGCCCGGCGTCTTCGTGCGCCCGAGACGGACCGGCGTAGATCCCTGAAGGCCGCGGACCGGTGCGGCAATGCTGCCTCGTGCGGGAGGGTGCAACGTCAGTTGTGGCACGTCAATGCAAAATTCACATCGCTGTTGAGCGAACACAATCAGGACGGGCTCCGGCATCGGCGAATGCGACCGGCCCGATGACGGGCGCGGGAGATGCGCCGTTCCCCGTGACCGCATGGGCTCGATCGCGGCAGATCGGCCAGACCTGCACTGCGGCACGGAGCAGGGGAAGGACCACCATGCCCGGGTTCTCGTTTCTGCCGCAAGAAGCGACCGCACGTACGCAAAAAAACGAAGGCCCGCAATCGCGGGCCTTCCGGAACTTCGCTGTCACGCCTGGCACGCCCCTTACCGGCATTTCATGCCGGCCGGGAAGCGCTCCCGCGCAGAGTCAACTCACGTGCGACGGGTCGGGCGGTGTCCCCGGCGCAGTGTCGCGGCACCGGCCGCGACGAGCGCGATGCCCAGCAACACCAACCCTTCAGGTTCCGGTACCGTGTTGCGCTGCACATCCACGGCGCCACGGGCCGCGAGCCGGTCGCTCGAAGAACCCGGATCGGGCATGTTGAAACCGAGAATTGCATTGGCACTGAAGAAGAACGGTCCGGTACCTTCGAGGGCCGGGTCGTTGCGCATGCGGAAATTGAACTTGAACAGTTCTCCACCCCCGCTGGGACCTGTTGCCAGCAAACCCAGTTCAGCCAGCAGCGAGACCTGATCGGGCTGACCGAGGGGGTCGCCGGGAAGCACGGCATCGGTCACCGCGAAATCGGTGGAGATGAAGCTGCCGAGGAAGTCCGAATTGCTCGCCGGGATCACCAGCTCGAGGGCGGTGTTGTCGAAGTTCAGGGCGATCTGCGCGCTCGCCAGCTGGTCGAGCGTATCGGTGGGCTCGGGCTGGAATCCGACGGACACCGCAAAGGTCTGGCCGAGGGAAACGCTGCCGGGATTCGAAAGGGACAGGGTAAAGGCATTCGCCGCACCTGCAACCAGCAACGTGGCTAGGGCGGCCGCGATGGAACGCGCGATTTTCATGACGAGGTCTCCGATTGTTCTGGTAGTGCCGGGGCCCTCGGGGAGGCTTCGGCCGATGCCCCGGAATCTACGCCATCGGCGGGTTTCGTCAACCCCGGGAACGGCATTTCGGGCGGGATAGCGCGATATTTTTGCGGTCGGCCCCGCTAAACTGCGCCCATGAGAACCGCAGGGATTGATGTCGGTGGCACGTTCACCGATCTGATCGTATTCGACAGCGCTACCGGTGAAGTTCGGGTCGCAAAAGTTCCCACCACACCCGACAACCAGGCCCTGGGCGTGCTCGCCGCGCTGGAACAGGCCCGCCTGCCGCTCGACAGTCTCGACGCCATCGTTCACGGCACGACCGCCACGACCAATGCGCTCCTCGAACGCCGTCTTCCGCTCGTGGGGCTCATCACGACCGAAGGCTTTCGGGATGTCCTGGAGGTCGGGCGCCGAACCCGACCCACGCCGTATGGACTGACGGGCACGTTCGTACCGCTGGTGCCGCGGGAACGGCGCCTCGAGGTTCGGGAACGCATGGACGCCGACGGCGAAATCCTGAAACCGCTCGACGAGGAGGCCGTCCGGCAGGCCGTGAACCAGTTGCTTGCGGCGGGCTGCGAGTCGCTCGCGATCCACTTCCTGCACAGTTATCGCAACCCGGCACACGAGTTGCGGGCCGGCGAGATCGCGCGTTCGCTGTGGCCCAACGGCTACGTGACCCTCGGTCACCAGGTGCTGTCCGAATACCGCGAGTACGAACGAGGTGTGGCGGCCGCCGTCAACGCGTCCGTGCAGCCGGTGCTCCACCGCTATCTCGCCCGGCTGCGCGACGGACTTGCGGCCGGGGGGTTCCGCAGCGAACTGCTGGTCATGCAGGGCAACGGGGGAACGACCGCAGCAGGTGTGGCTCACGAGTTCGCCGTGAGCTCCGTCATGTCCGGCCCCGCTTCGGGCGTGATCGCCGCGGCGGCGACCGGCCGTGCCGCAGGGCTGCCCCGGCTGATCACCTACGACATGGGGGGCACCTCCACCGACGTGGCCCTGATCGAGGACGGCATGCCGCGCTTGAGCACGGAGCTGGAGCTGGAATACGCCATGCCCATCCACGTGCCGATGGTCGACGTGCACACCATCGGCGCCGGGGGCGGCTCGATCGCGCGGATCGACGAGGCCGGGCTGCTGCAGGTGGGCCCGCGGAGCGCAGGTGCGCGGCCCGGCCCCATCTGTTACGGGCGCGGCGGCGAGGAACCGACGATCACCGACGCCAATCTCGTGCTGGGCCGCCTGGATCCCGCCCGGCTCCTGGCCGTCGACGCCCCCGTCACGCTGGCCCGCGTGCGGGAGCGCCTGGAACAGAGGATCGGCCAGCCCATCGGCGTCGAGGCCGACGCGGCGGCCGCGGCCATCCTCAGGGTCGCCAACGACCGCATGGCGGGCGCCATCCGGATGGTGAGCCTGGCGCGCGGCTACGATCCGCGCGATTTCGCGCTCTTCGCGTTCGGCGGCGCGGGCCCGCTGCATGCGTGTGCGCTCGCGCGCCAACTGGGCATACCCCAGGTGCTCGTTCCGGCCCGGCCGGGACTGACCAACGCCCTCGGCTGCGCCGTCGCGGACCTGCGGCACGACTTCGTGCGCACGGTGAACGTGCCCCTGTCCGACCTGCCCGACGGACTGGTTCGTGCGGTGCTCGACGAGCAGACCGCCGAGGGCCGGACGATGCTGGCCCGGCAGGAAGCTGCCATCGAATCGGTGGAATCCCTGTACGAGGCCGATCTGCAGTTCCAGGGCCAGAGCCACCTGCTCACGATCCCCTGGCCGGGCGGGACGTCTCCCGGGACGACATCCGCCGGGCCTTCGAGCAGGCCTATTGGCACCGGTTCCAGGTGACGCTGCCGGAGATCCGGCCCGTGCTCGTCAACCTGCACACGGCCGTGCTGGGACGCCGCAAGGCCTTGCCGCTGGCGGATCTGGGCCGCGGCGCCCCCGCGCCGACGCTGCGGGAGGCCCTGCGCGAACGGCGGCCGGTGTGGTTCGAAGGCGGGTGGCGCGACACGCCGGTCTATCGCCGCGAGGCGCTGCCCGAAACTGCGGAGTTCGAGGGGCCCGCCATCGTGGAGCAGTTGGACACCACCGTCGTCGTGGAACCCGGCTTCCTGGCGCGGCGCGACGCGATGGGCAATCTGCTGCTCGAATCCCTCGGGCGGCGGCACACGGGCGAAGAACGGCCATGACGCCGCGTGCTCCCACGGCCCCTGTCTGCCCGCGCAAGCGGTGCAGCGCGGCGCGCTGACGCGGCACCCGCACGAGCGCCGCCATGGGCGATCCGATCGATCTCTACTGCGAACGCACGGTACACGGACTCTTCGGCGAGCCCGTCAACACCCTGACGAACCTGCTGTTCCTCGTGGCCGCCGCCGTGCTCGCGGCGCGGTTGCGCCGCGCACCCGCCGCGACGCGCGACGATTGGGGACTGGCGCTGCTCGTCGCCCTGGTCGGCACCGGCAGCCTGATCTTCCACGCGGCGGCCACAAAGCAGACGGCGGTGCTGGACAAGCTCTTCATCGCGCTCTTCATCTGGACGTTCTTCCACCGCTACCTCGTGCGGGTCGCGGGGCTTGGCGGAAGGCAGGCCGCCGCCGGTGTCGTCCTGTTCATCGTGGCGTCCGCCGCGGTGGGCCGGCTGGTCCCGCCGGAGACGCTGAACGGGTCCGTGCTGTACCTGCCGGCGGTCGCCGGACTGACCGGCATCGCGGCCTGGACGCTTCGCCTGCGCAGGCCCGGGGCGGGTGTCTTCGTCGCGGCACTGGCCACGTTCCTCGTGGCGATCCTCTTCCGCACGATCGATCTGGCGGTCTGCGATGCCTGGCCGCTGGGCACGCATTTCCTGTGGCACTCGCTGAACGCGCTGGTGCTGTACCTGTGCTGCCGTGGACTTCAGACCGCGTCGGATCGGAGCGGCTTGCGGCCGACGAACGCGTAGTAGGGCACCCGCACGAAGGGCAGACCCGGCACCGGTCCCGCGTCCTCGACGAGCGTGTCCACGTCGAATCGCGAGAGCAGATAGGGAACGTGGTCGGGGTTGGGCCGCACGCCGTCGTGGCCGAACCAGAGGGGCCAGAAGTGGCGGGAGAAGACCCCGTGACGGACGAGCCCCGGTGGCGGATCCCGGCGGCCGACGTGGAAATCGGTGACGGCGATGCGTCCGCCGGGGCGCAGCATGGAGAACGCGTTGTCGATCGCCAGGAACCAGTCCGGGATCATCGTGAGCGAGTAGGAGAACACCACGAGATCCGCGGGGCGCCCGGGCTGGTAGCGCGTGGCGTCGGCTTCCGCGATGCGGACGTTGTCGAGCCCTGCGGCCTTGCGCCGGGCCACCTCCAGCAGGGGCGCGCAAAGATCGACCAGGTGGATCTCGCCACACGCGCTCGCGGCGGGACCCAGCAGGTCCAGGCTGGCACCGGTGCCTGCGCCAAGTTCGACGACGACGGCGCCGCGATCGGCCCGCACCAGTTCCTTCAGCAGACGCCTTCCGTGCAGGAGCGCGGCACGGGTCTCGTCGTAGTGCAGTGCCTGCGGCGCATAGAACGTCTGCAGGCGCTGCGCCAGGGTTCCCGCACGCGGTTGGCCGCGCAGGATCCGCCAGAGGACACGGGGGCGGGCAAGCAGGGAGGACAGGGGGAATCCCTCAGGCAGGCAGGTGGGCGATGTGGAAGCCGGCGTAGGTGTGCACCCTGTCCTGCAAGTCCAGCCGCTGTGCGAGATCCGGGTCGAATCGCAACCATTCCGACAGGGGTCGGGATGCCGTGCCGTACGTCACGGGGATCGCCTCGAGATATCTCGGCCGGGCATGCGCGCTGCGGAAGATCGCGCGGGCGCCGTGCCGTGCACGGTCCAGGATCAGGGCCCACTCTTCCGCCAGGGCCTCGGGGTGGTAGCAGCTCATCCAGTCCATGTGATCCAGCAGCACGAACTTCGAGATCGGATCGGGATTGCGGCGCAGGAACTCGGTCAGCGTGCAGGTGTGCGGAACGAGCCGGTAGACGAGGCCGGCCTTCAGCCGTTCGAAGCCGTCGCGCTGCAGGTAGCGCGGGCAGGCCTGCGCGGAGTAGCAGCCGCGCAGGTAGACGTACCAGAAGTAGTTGCTGCGCAGGGGAAAGGTCCTGAAGACGTAGTCGAGCGAATGCCGCACGTAGCCTGCGACGCCTTCCTCGTGCTGGGACTGCACCTCCCGCCGTTGAGGATGCGGCACGCCCAGCATTGACATGGTGATCTGGCGCGACAGCGCCCAGCGGGTCGGACCGTTCCACAACCTGGGGGCGACGCGCTCGTCGTAGATGCCTGCCTGGACCTCCAGCGAAGGCGCGTGAATCATGTCGTCCACCGCCTGCGCCAGCTCCGGCCGGAGCTTGAGGTACGTGCGGAAGACCCGCGCCACGATGCCCGACAGTCCGTGGAAGTAGAAGCTGCTCCTGCCCGGCGGATGAGTGAACCAGTGCAGGCGCCGGTCCCAGAACTGCCGCGCGAAGGGGGATAGTTCGCCCCGCAGCACGTCGTGATGGATCTCGCGAAAGCGATCGTGCCCCCCGTCGCCGAAGATGCGGAAGAAATCCTCGTAGGCGAGCTTGCGGATGCCGGCGACCTTGAGTTCCAGAAGCGCCGTCTGCCGCGGATTCGCGTCCACCGCGTGAATGCGGCGAGGCTCGGCGAGCAGGTAGTCGAGCACGTTGCAGCCCGCGCTGGTGATCGCCAGCATCGTGTCGGTTCCGCCGATGTCCAGCGCCTGATGGTCGACCGCCGGGTCTTCCCAGCACGTGTTGTAGACCAGAGCCCTGCGGTAGATGGCGGAAAACACCTTCTCGTCCACCCTGCCCAGCAGGGACAGTTCGTCTCTCTTCAAGGAAACTCCACCGATCCCCGGCACCGTGCCGAATCCGGCGAGACTAGGTGGCCGGCATGACATACCGGTGACGCATGCGTTTCCGGACGGTGACGGTCAAGGGTCAGGGAGAGGATCGATTGCCGTGGGCCGTCCGCACGGAGGTGCGACGAACCACGACGAGAAGGCATGTTCCGCCGGGCACCGCAGCGGGCGATCCGGCGGCCGGGGTGAATCGGCGTCTGCCGTCCCGGTGCTAAGCTCCCGCAGGTTCATCCTTGCCACCGAGCCATGAGCGCCCTCGACGCCATCACGCTTTCCGTCATCCAGAGCGGGTTGCAGCAGGTCTGCAACGAGATGGACCTCGCCTTCGTCCGCTCCGCATTCAGCCCCGTCATCTCGGAAGCGCTCGACCGCTCGGACGGCATCTACCACCGCGACACCGGGGCGCTCATCGCGCAGGGCGATCTGGGCCTGCCCGTCTTCGTGGGCACCATGCAGTTCTCCACCCAGGCCGTCATCGAACGCGCGAAGGATCTCACCCCGGGCGACATCTACATCGTCAACGATCCCTACCTGGGCGGCACGCACCTCATGGACGTCAAGTTCGTGAAGCCGTTCTTCTACCAGGAGCGCCTGTGGTGCTGGCTCGCCAACACGGGCCACTGGCCGGACACGGGCGGCATGGTGCCCGGCGGGTTCTCCGCCAATGCGACGGAGGTGGAGCAGGAAGGACTGCGGCTGCCGCCGGTCAAGCTCTTCAAGCAGGGCGAGCTCGACCAGGAGATCCTCTCCATCATCCTCTCGAACATCCGTCTCGCCGATCAGCGCATCGGCGACATCAAGGCCCAGGCCGCCGCCCTGGCCGTCGGCGAGAAACGCCTGACCGCACTGCTCGACCGCTACGGGGCGGACACCATCGAGAAGGCCATCGGCGAACTGGAACGCCGCGCATCGCGGCAGATGCGGGCACGGATCGCCACCCTCCCGGATGGGGTCTACCGCGGGGAGGCGTGGATCGATTCCGACGGCGTCGTGAACGAGCCGCTCAGGATCGCCATGACGGTGTCCAAGAACGGCGAGACCCTCACGTTCGACATGGCGGGTTCCTCGCCGCCCTGCAAGGGGCCCATGAACAGCGTCATCGCCACGACCAGGTCGTCGATCTATCTCGCGATGAAGCACGTGTTCCCCGAAGTGCCGATCAACGCCGGCACGTTCGAACCCCTGCGCGTGATCGACCCGGAAGGCACCTTCTTGTACGCGAAGTATCCGCGTCCGGTCTCAGGCTGCGCGGCCGAGGTGAGCCAGCGCATCGCCGAGGCGGTCTTCGACGCGCTGGTGAAGGCGATGCCCGACCGGATGTTCGCATCGCCTGCCGGCACGTCGGGCAATTTCGCCCTGGGCGGCTACGACCCGCTGCGCAAACGGCCCTATGTGATGTACGTCATCTCGGGCGGCGGTTACGGGGGCTCGCCGGCGGGCGACGGCATCTCCAACGGCTGTTCCACCATCGGCATCTCCAAGACCACCCCCATCGAGATCATGGAGCAGCGCTACCCCGTGCTGTTCGACCGCTATGCCCTGCACGAAGGCTCGGGCGGCGCGGGCGAGCATCGCGGCGGATTCGGCGTCTCCTATGCCGTGAGGCTGCGTCGCGGCGAAGCCCGGGCCTCCATGGTCATGGACCATGGACGGACCGGGCCCAGGGGTGCGCTGGGTGGCGAAGATGGCGGCACCAACACGGTGCGAATCGAAGCCGGGGGCACGGCCCATGTGCCTCCGCATCTGTCCAAGGACCAGGACATCCATCTGCGTCCCGGCGATGTCGTGCACGTCGCCACGCCGGGCGGAGGCGGGTACGGGGACGCGTGGCGGCGCGATGCGGGACAGGTGGCCTGCGACGTGCAACGTGGCTACTTCACCACCGCACAGGCACGAACCCGGTTCGGCGTCGTCATCGGCCCGGACGGCTTGCCGGACGAATCCGCCACCACGCAACTTCGCGCGCAGCGCGGCGCCCCGGGTTGCGAAGGCGGTCATCCAGGCACAGAATCAGCGAGCGAGCGCACCGGCCCGTGACCGGAATGCGCCGGCCCATCAACCGACCAAGGAGAATGGAGAGATGAGCGGTTTCGATCGTCGCAGTTTTCTGAAGCTCGCCGCAGGATCGGCGGTGGCTGCCGGCGGCACCGGATGGCTCGCCCAGGCCCTCGCGGACGGCAAGCTGAAGCCCGGGCCCAACGACGTGTTCATCGTGGTCGATGTGCAGAAGTGCTTCATCCCCGGCGGATCGCTCGCCGTGAACCAGGGCGACGAGATCGTGGCGCTCATCAACGAGATCGCGAAGAAGTTTGAGAACGTGGTGCTCACGCAGGACTGGCACACCGCCGATCACGTGTCGTTCGCGTCGCAGCACGAAGGCAAGAAGCCGTTCGAGACCATCCAGCTTTCCTATGGCACGCAGGTGCTGTGGCCGGATCACTGCGTGCAGGGCACGGACGGTGCCGATTTCGCACCGGGCCTGTCGATTCCGCACGCCATGCTGGTCATCCGCAAGGGCTTCCACCGCGACGTCGACAGCTATTCGACCTTCCTCGAGGCCGACAAGAAGACACCGACCGGCCTCACCGGCTATCTCAGGCAGAAGGGCATCAAGAACTGCTACCTCGCCGGATTGGCCACCGACTTCTGCGTGGGCTGGAGCGCCATCGACGCGCGCGCCGCAGGCTTCAAGGCGTGCGTGATCGAGGATGCCTCCCGCGGCATCAATCTCGGGGGAACGGGGCTCGAGGCCGCCTGGAAGGAGATGATTTCCAAGGGCGTGAAGCGCATCCAGTCGTCCGACATCGCCTGACATTCCGGTCGCTGCCGTGTTTCGGGGCCCGCCGCGCGCGGGCCTTTTCGTTGGCGCCCGTCCCGGCATGAGTCCTGGTATCGACTGCCGTTCAGCGAACCATCACGGATTCGAACCAGGCGCCGTAGGCCGGTGCCACCTGATCCTGGAGGTAGCGCGTGGCATGGCGCCTTGCACGCTCCGATGCGCGTGCATAGCGTTCCTCGTCATCCACGAACGACGTGATCGCGTCGAACCAAGGCCGCGCGACCTCCTGACTCACCGGTCCCGCAGAAGCAAGCGAGAGACTGCCTGGTAGCGGCAGCACCACGCCCGCGTCGCCCACGGTTTCCGGCAGAGCGCCACGGTCCGACACCAGCGGCACGGCGCCATTGGCCATGGCCTCCAGCACTGCGCGGCCTGCCGCCTCCTCCACGATCGAGGGCGCAAGCACCATCCGGCAGGTCGCCCACAGCGCCGCAACGTCCGCCACGGCGGGGCTGAACATCAGGTTCGGAAAACGCGAGAGATCCGCGTCCATCGCGTGCCCTGCCGCAATCAGGTTCGAGGCGGACATGCGCCCTTCCACGACCAGGAGGGGAATGTCGGGCCGCTGCTCGCCCAGCATCTGTGCGAGCCGCGCCACGATCCACAATCCCTTGGCGGGTTCCGGATTGACGAACGTCGTGAACACGGCGTCCCGGCGATCGGCCACGATTCCCTGGGGCACGATCGGCGTGGGCAGGACCTGCACGTCCGCATGCCACGCCTCGCGATAGCGCCCGGCGACGAATTCCGTGGGCGCGAGAAACGCATCCACCTGCGCCGGTCTGCTTTTCAGGTAGGCGAGGTTGTGCAGGGCGAACACCACGCGAGCCCCCGCTGCGCGGAGCACGGTGCGGCGGCGTTCGTCGCCCGGATCGCCGCCGAAGGCGAGCACGACCTGCGGAGCAAATTCGCGGACGATCCGGTCCAGCCGGGCGTGGTACTCCGGACCGGCGTCGCGTTCCCAATACCGCTTTCGAGCAGGATCGACGCAGACGATCTCGTGCAGGACGCCTGCGCGGGAGGCCGCCAGTACCCGCGCGCCGGACGGCGTCAGCGAAGCCTGCTCCACCGCGACGACCCCTCGCTCGCGGAGCATGGCGGCAGGGTCTCCCTCCACGTCCCCCTCGCAACCGCTGGTGCAAAGGGCGCGGACATTCCAGCCCGCGCCGGCGAGCACTTCTGCGGCCTGCCGCATGGATTGCGCAGCACCGCTCGTGGGATCGAAGGCGTTCTGACCGAGCAGAAGCAGGAGCCTTTGTGGTGTCATCTCCAAAGCATAAGGCCAGACGCGAACGTCTGGCCTCATGTGCCGATGGCGATGATGCGGCGAGTTACCGGCGGCGTTTGCTCCACAGGCCGAGCAGGCCCAGTCCGGCGAGGAACATCGCGTAGGTACCGGGTTCCGGCACCGGGGCGCCGAACTGGATCGACACGCTGTCCGTGCCGTAGATCGGCGCCACCTGCAGGCCGCCGGCGAAGATGTTGGCGAACTGGCCGTGCACGCCGCCCGTGGCCGTGAGAATGGTGAAGACCGTCCCCGGGACAGGTTCGTATCCCATGTACAGATAGAGATTTCCCGCGAGCGAGGCTTCCCCCGCGATGGCCAGGAGATCGTATTCGGTGCCCTGCTGCGCACCCTTGATGTCGATCAGCAGCCCGCTGGTGGCGTCCGGCGCGAAATCGCCCTCGATCGTGAGCTGGCCGGCGGCGTCCTCGCCACCCGGCATGATCGACACCCCTTCGTCGATCGTGAGCGAGGCCGTTGCCGTCAGGACGCCGGACCCCGCCAGGTAGCCCCCGTGCAGAGCGATCTGCGAGGCCGAGAGCGTGCCGTCGACCATCGTGTACCCGTACCACTGCTCATAGGTTCCGGACCCGCCGATCGTTCCCACTGCTCCGACGTAGACGTAGCCGGAATTCGCGATCGCGCCCTCGTTGTTGAACTCGCCATCGTTGATCAGCGAACCGCTGTAACCGATCTCGACCGTTCCGTTGTTGTTGAACACGCCGGTCGACGTGTTCTCCAGCATGCCGTCAGTGAAGAAGTAGCCGTCGTTGTTGACCGTATGGTTGCTGGAGTTGGTGAACTGGCCGTAGTTGAACAGCTGTCCGCCCAGCGCATTGTTGAGCGTCCCGATGTTGCCGAAGAGACCGGAGTACTGGTTGGTGAGCGTTCCTGCATTGCCGAACAGGCCACCCAGCGCATTGGTGAACGTGCCCGCATTGGAGAAGTCTGCACCGCTCTTGTTGAGGATCGTCCCGGCGTTGCCGAAGAGGCCGCCGAACATGTTCTGCATGGATCCTTCGTTCTCGATGGTCGCGCCGGCCAGGTTGTCGACCTTGCCGTAGTTGTCGAAGGAACCGCCGAGCAGCCCGCGCATCATTCCGGCGTTCTCGATCACGCCGTCGCTGTTGTTGGTGACCTGGCCTGCGCCTCCGAACAGGCCTCCGAGCATGTTCTTGATCGTGCCGGAATTCTCGACGGTGCCGCCCGCTTCGTTGTCGAAGGTTCCGGCGTTTCCGAACAGGCCGCCGAACAGGTTGCGGAACGTGCCTGCGTTCTGGACGAGGCCGCCCAGGAGGTTCTGGACGACACCGCCTTCGGTCGTCTCGGCTGTGCCTTCGATGCGCAGAGTCGCGCTCGACAGATTGCGGAAGGTTCCTGCCGTCCGGAGGATCGACCACGACGGCACGGTGTATCCGCCGTTGTTCTCGATCGTCTCGCCCGCAAAGGTCGTCTTTCCTTGCGCGATCGTCAGATCGATGGAGTCGCCTGGCACCGTGAAGGTGAGCGTATCGCCGTTGTGGCTGCCATGCGTGTCTTCGTACCCGCGCTGGGCGAGCGCATCGTTCCAGTCCACGGTGAGCACCGCATACCAGTGCGTGGCCTGGGACGCCCAATCGTCGATCGAGATGTTGAGGTTGCCCGAGAAGCCGAACTGCCCGGGCTGATCGACCGATCCGTATGTGTCGACATACGAGACGGAATTGCTGGTAGGCAACGTGCGGTAGAAGTCAGGGGTGTACGGGCTGTCGCCGTCGGCGCGCAGTCCCACCGTGAGATGCCAGTTCACGCCGAAGTAATCGTAGGCAGCGAACTGCGGCAGCGTGTGGGTGTAGTCGAGGATCAGGTCGAAGGGAGCCGAGAGCGTGTCACCCGGGCGCAGTGCACCGTCGATGGCGCCTCCCCACGCGAAGGCCATCCCGGTGACGTCGTACCGGCGCACGGTGGCCTGTACGTTGTCGTCCCAGCGCCAGAAGAGGCTGTCCGTGATGGTCTTGCTGCCGGTCAGCTTGAATCCGTTGCCCAGCGGCGTGGCGTCGGCCGCGGCATCGTCCAGCCAGGACATGAACCAGCCGGAGTTGGAGTATTCCCCCACGACCGAGTAGTCGGTCAACAAGGTGACGGCGTTGGCGGCAGGGGCGACGGCGGCAAGCGGCAGGGCGACGAAGGCGGTGGACCCGGCCAGGGCGCGGGCTCGTTCCAGCAAATTGTTGTCGGACATCTTGGGATCTCACGCAGGTTCAAACGCTCCGGCGGACTGTGCAAGGGCCGGACCAGCACGGATCAACTTCAATGGTGGCAGTATCAAATGGCGCGTCCGTGCCCTGTCCCGCAGTGCACTGTCAAACACCTCGACATCAGGCAATTCGATCGAGATTCACTCCTCGGCGGTGGGCCGCGTCGCAGTCTCGAGCGCATCCAGCCAGCTCAGGGCGTGCTCGCGCGAATCCCCGCACATCTCGATCTGCGGCCGAAGACCGGAGCAGCATGCGGGCCTTTCCGGACGGCCGAAGATGGCGCAGCGGAGATCGTCCGTGAGCTGCACGCAGCGAACGCCGGCCGGCTTGCCGCCGGACATGCCCGGGATGGGAGAAGCGATGGACGGAGCGATGCAACAGGCGCCGCAGCGTTCGCGGCACAGCATCACGCGCTCACTGCACGTGCGGCTTCGAGCAGCAACAGATCGTGGCCCCGCGCACCCAGCAGCGAGACGCCCAGGGGGCACCCCTCCATCGTCGCGAGCGGGAGATTGATTTGCGGCAGGCGCGCATGCCCGGCGACGGAGAGGAGGCCGATGCACTTGGCGCGATACACGTTCATCGGCTCGGCGGGAGAATTCACCGGCGGAGCGATGCCGGGCGCCGTCGGCATGATCAGCACCGCATTCCCCTGGAGGAGCGACGCCATCCGCTCGGATAGCCGTTCGCGCAACTGCCTTGCCGCCAGCACCTTGCCCGGCTCCACGGTGCGCGCGTACTCGAACCGCTCGCGCACCCCGGGACCGAAGGCGGGATGCCGGGCCTCCACCCACGCGCCGTGCTGTTCCCATGCCTCCGCGGCCTGCAGGTTTCGAAAGGCCTCGCTCCACTCGGCGAAGCCCTCGCCTCCCAGTGATACCCTGCGCGCTGGTCCCAGTGCCGCCTCGATTCGAGCCACCGCCGGCGCCAGCGCGTTTGCGATCTCGGCTCCTGCCCACTCGAAGGCATCCGTTGCGATCAGCACGTCTCCGACACCGGGCGCGGGACCCCCATCTCCCAGTAATACACGCCCGACTCGTTCCAGGACGGCGGCATCGCGCACGAACCAGCCCGCCGTGTCGTAGCTCGGCGCGAGCGGACGAACGCCATCGAGAGGGATGCGGCCGTGAGAAGGCCGCATGCCGAAGACTCCGCACAGGCTCGCGGGAAAGCGCACGGAGCCGCCGGTGTCCGAACCCAGGGCGAAATCCACCAGTCCCGCCGCAACCGCTGCGGCAGAGCCGCTGGAGGACCCGCCGGGTATCCGGCCGGGCGCATTGACGTTGACTGGAGTTCCGTAGTGCGCGTTCTCGCCGAAGAGGCTCCACGCCATCTCGTCCGTATGGGTCTTTCCCGTCACCTCTGCGCCCGCGTCGAGCAATCGCAGGACCGCCGTCGCTGAACGCTCCGCGGGTCCGTGACTCGCCAGCCAGTCGGGGTTGCCGAATCCCGTCCGATGACCTTCGATGTCGTAGATGTCCTTGATGCCGCACTTGAGCCCGGAGAGCGGACCGGCACGCCGTGCCGGACATTCGGCATGAGTGTGAAGAGTGAACGCGCGAACGGACTCGCGATCGTGGATAGTGGTCATGAGGTGGTGCTCCGGTGCAGGTGCTGCAGTGTAATGGCAGGGCTGCGGTGGCCGGCCACGCCCGTGCCTCGCGCCAAGTGCGCCGAGCCGCATTGACCGGCGTCACGAACCCGGGCCACGGAGCGAGTAGCATTGTGGGACGACTCGAACAGGTGGGGGGAGACATGCGAACGATGGCGTTGCTGCTCGTGACGGGAATGCTGCTGATCCGGTCCGCGGCGGCCCAGGAGGATCCGGACCCCCGTTTCCGCGGGCTCATCGCACCCGCCGTCGCGTCCTTCTCGCTGAGCGCCGATGGGAAGCCGGATCGCAAGGACTTCGACTTCGGCCGCAATGTCGGCAAGGCGTGGCTGGCCTCGAAGGGCGAGGTGAAGATCGACACGTGGGTTCAGCACCGCGGCCTGCGCTGCGCCCGCTACGAAGTGGGTATCCGGTTCGGCGAGGGCGACCACGGTTGCACGAATGTCCGGTGGCTCGCTCCCGTGCACTGGCTGACCAGCATCAACCAGTGCAACAACGCGCTCATGCAGCACGCGGCTGTCGACACGGACGAGCACATGGTGGATTTCTTCGACCAGGTCACCTGTGCCGAACGCATCGTCCGCTGTGAGGGAAACTGCAAGTGACCGGAGTTCCCGTGCCGGGCGGCCGCAGAACGGCGGGCAACCGGGTTCGAAGCCAACCGTCTCGTGATCCGGCACGCGGCGGCCCGGACTTCCCATCGGCCACCAGCCGGCGTTCGCCCGCCATCGCGTGTCAGCGACCGGCTTCAACCCACATCAATCGTCCGCAGGACGGCGCAGATCGCCGGCCGGGTGCATCCGCAAGTAGTGAAGCAGGCAATGCCGCAGCACGGCCGAGCGCTGGTGGTCGCCGCAGCGCCGCGCATCTTCGATGTCGTCCCGGATCATGGCGGCGATGCGGTTTTCACCCCCTGGCGAAAGCACCAGATAGCTGCCCAGCTCCGCGGCTGCGATTTCGGGAATGTGCTCGTGTTCCGCAATGGCGAGGATCTCTTCCTCGGTAAGTTCGGACAAGGCGATGCAGTCTTCGATGGTCAGCATGGTCTTCCCTTCCCGATGTGGATTTCAGGACCAGTTGAGCGCGATTCCGGCGGGCTCGCATTGACCTTCGACAAGACACGAGCATGCCGGACAACGCATGTCACCGGAAGCGGCGCCGGAGCCGGCTGTCCGGGCCAGTGTACTCCCGCACCGGGAGGAGAATCGAACTGGCAGAATCTGCGATCACCGCCCGAATGAGCGTGCAACGGAGAACGCCGATCACGACAGGAGCACACAGGCATGAATGACCTGCGGGCCGTGGTCGCCGTGACCGACGTCACGGGAATCGACCTGGAACGTCATCCGGAGGCCATCCGCGTGATCAAGCACCCGGAGCCAATCGAAGTCGAGTTCGCGCCTCGGGATGGCGTCCTCCAGACGCTGGAAGGGTTCGTCCGCTACAAGGCAGGAGACGCACTCGTCACCGGCCCCTCCGGCGAACGCTGGCCGATCCAGGCAGGAAGATTCGCGCGAACATACCGGCCGGCGGAGGTCTTCCAGGCCAACGCTGCCCAGCGCTTCGTGAAGCACCCCCGGAAGGTTCTCGCTCTACGAATGTCAGGACCGTTCCGGATACGAACCCCTGGCGCGTCCGATCCGCTCTCGGGAAAGGCCGGCGACTGGCTCGTTCAGTATTCGCCGGGGGAGCACGGCGTCGTCGACGCGGAGATCTTCGCCCGGACGTACGAAGCCACAAGCGACTAGGGCACCGGAGTACCCGGACAGACGGACGGGCCGACCCGGCGCGTCCCGGCGGACCGACCGGGTCGCACACGAACGCCGAAAGAACAAGCGCCGGGCCGTCCCAAGCTTTTTCTCTGACTGCGAGGTTGGCGGGGTCATCAGGGGTTGAAGTTGATTCGCGCGAACGCGCGAATCAATGTCCGGCCGAGGTGCACGTGCGATGCGGAGCATCGCGTACACCGAGGACGTTGAAGCACTCCCCGGCCGAGGTGCACGTGCGATGCGGAGCATCGCGTACACCGAGGACGATTGCCGAAGCATCGCGTACACCGAGGACGTTGAACGACGCGTCAGGCCCGCGCCTGTCCGATCGCCTTGCGCCACTGCGCCTTGAGCGACTGCACGCGGTCGGCGCTCATGGAAGGCTCGAATACGCGTTCGACCTGCCACAGCGCGTCGAGCGATGCGTCGTCCGGCCAGAATCCCACGGCGCGGCCCGCAAGGAACGCGGCACCCAGTGCCGTGGACTCCGTGCCGGTGGAGCGCACGACCGGCACGCCCAGCACGTCGGCCTGGAACTGCATCAGCAGGTCGTTCCGGGTGGCTCCACCGTCCACGCGCAACTCGCGCAGCGGCACGCCGGCGTCCGCCTGCATGCAATCGAGGATGTCGGCCGTCTGGAGCGCAATGCCTTCCAGGGCCGCTCTCGCGATGTGGCCGCGCGTGGTGCCCCGCGTGAGACCGCAAAGCGTGCCCCGTGCGAAGGGATCCCAGTGCGGGGCACCCAGGCCCGTGAACGCCGGCACGAAACTCACCCCGCCATTGTCGGGCACTGTTCTGGCCAGGCCCTCCACTTCGGCGGCGGTGGAGATGATGCCCAGACCATCGCGCAGCCACTGCACCGCCGCGCCGGCGACGAAGACGCTGCCCTCCAGCGCGTACTCCGTCCGGCCCTCCCGCTGCCACGCCACCGTGGACAGCAACGAATGCTTCGATTCCGGTATGCGCGTGCCCGTGTGCATGAGCATGAAGCACCCGGTGCCGTAGGTGTTCTTGACGCGCCCGGGCGCCGTGCATCGCTGGCCGAACAAGGCGGCCTGCTGATCTCCTGCGATGCCGGCCACGGGAATCGCGGCACCCATCACGTCCACGTCCGTCATCGCAACCCGATCGCCCGAAGCGACGACCCGCGGCAGCATGGCACGCGGCACCCGCAGCACGTCCAGCAGTGCATCGTTCCAGTCGCCGCTGGCGATGTCGAACAAGAGCGTGCGCGAAGCATTGCTGGCGTCGGTAATGTGGATGCGCCCCCCTGTCAGTTTCCACACAAGCCAGGAATCGACGGTGCCGAAGAGCAGTTCGCCCGCTTCCGCGCGCGCCCGTGCGCCCGGGACGTGATCGAGGATCCAGCTCACCTTGGTGCCGGAGAAGTAGGGGTCCAGCATCAGTCCCGTGCGTGCACGGAAGAGCGGTTCGTGTCCTGCCTGCTTGAGCGCCTCGCAGACTTCCGCGGTCCGGCGGTCCTGCCAGACGATGGCGTTCGCCACGGGTCGTCCGGTGCTGCGGTCCCACACGACCGTCGTTTCGCGCTGATTGGTGATGCCGATCGCCGCCACGTCGCCGGGCACCGCATCTGCCTTCGCGAGCGCTTCGCGTGCCGTGGCGAGCTGGGTGGCCCAGATCACCTCGGGGTCATGCTCCTCCCAGTCGGGCTGAGGATAGATCTGCGGCAGTTCGCGTTGCGCCATGCCGCGCACGCGTCCCTCCGCATCGAAGGCGAGCGCGCGGGAGCTGGTGGTTCCCTGATCCAGGGCGAGAATGATCGACATGGTGTGTTAGAGTCGGCAATCCGGAGTGACGCGGG